>CAJAKT010000431.1 GCA_903940375.1 uncultured bacterium
CTCGCCCTCGGATCGACCCGCGCGCGCACGGTGCTTCGGGTTGTTCTGCCGGCGGCGAAGACGGGCATCATCACCGCCGTCATCCTCGGTATTGCCCGCGTCATCGGCGAGACCGCACCATTGCTCCTGGCAGCCGGCAACAGCGACCAGACGGTTGTCAACCCGTTCGGCGGCCCGATCGCATCGATTCCCACGTACATCTTCAACAACGTCGCCCTGCCCTATCCGGACGCGGTCGCTCGCGCGTGGGCCTCGGCGCTGGTCTTGATCGTCATCGTCGCCATCCTGTTCACGGCCGCGCGCGTCATCGGGCGTGGCCGCATCGGGTTCAAGAAGTAGAAGTTGGAGTCAGGTATGTCAACCGCCGAGTTCGAGGACGTGTCACTGATGGAAGCCGAACTGGTCAGGTCTGCTGTAGAGACGCGGACGACTGAGATGGAGGCGCGCGACATCAGCGTCTGGTTCGGCAAGCGCAAGGTGCTCGAGGGCGTCAACATCGAGTTCCCGAAGAGGACGGTCACCGCGCTGATCGGGCCCTCCGGCTGCGGCAAGTCGACCTTCATCCGGACGCTGAACCGTCTGCACGAACTCATCCCGGGGGCGGCGCTGGCGGGCTCGGTGCTGTACGAAGGCAAGGACATTTACGAACGCGATGTCGACCCGGTGCACATCCGGCTGAAGATCGGCATGGTCTTCCAGAAGCCCAACCCGTTCCCGAGCATGACGATCCGCGGCAACGTTCTGTCCGGCCTCAAGCTCTCGGGCATGAAGCGTGACAACCATGATGAGATCGTCGAGCAGACCCTGACCGCTGCGGGTCTGTGGACCGAGGTGAAGGACCGGCTTGACCACGCGGCCGGTGATCTATCCGGTGGCCAGCAGCAGCGACTCGTGATCGCACGTGCACTTGCTGTGAACCCGCACGTCCTGCTGATGGACGAGCCGTGCTCGGCCCTCGACCCGGCGTCAACGCTGAAGATCGAGGAGACGATCCGCGAGCTGTCCAAGGACATCACGATCATCATCGTCACGCACAACATGCAGCAGGCCGTGCGGGTGTCCGATAACACCGCGTTCTTCCTGGCTGCCGAGAACGAGCCAGGACATGTGGTCGAGCAGGGTCCGACGACGGAGATCTTCGGCAATCCCCAGGATCAGCGAACCCTCGACTACGTCAATGGCCGGTTCGGTTAACCGTCCGTTCACCTGGCAACGGAGTGTTCATCTCAACGTCGCCATCCCGTCGGTGCAGTGCCCCCGAGCGGTCACTGAACCTGCCTAGCGTCTGACCTGCAAGCAACTCGAACCCCTAAAGGAGATCACCGTGCGTCGCACTCTCGCGATCCTCGCCTCCACCGCAGTGGCCCTGTCCACGGTTGCCCTGGCCGCTCCGGCCCAGGCTGCTGAGAACATCCCGAGCGGTGGCGCTTCATTCCCCTACGTCTTCATCTCGCAGTGCGCCGCGGACTTCAACGCGTCGCAGAGCAACTTCTCCGTCCAGTACACCTCGACGGGCTCCGGCACTGGCAAGGGCAACTTCGCCAAGGGCACCTTCGTGACGGCAATGACGGACAGCAAGTACTCGTCCGGCGAGCCCTCCTGGAGCTGGGAGTACATCCCCGCGATCGGCGGCGCCGTGACGGTCCCGATCAACCTGAAGAATGCCAAGACCGGTCGCACGCTGGGATCCTCCATCCAGCTCAAGCAGGTCACGCTGGCCAAGATCTTCTCGGGCAACATCACGACCTGGAACAACGCTGAGATCAAGAAGGACAACCCGCGCATCGCCACGGCACTGCCGGCAACCCCGATCACGATCTCGTACCGTTCGGATGCCTCGGGCACCACGAATAACTTCCTTCAGTACCTGAACGCCTGGGCACCGTCGATCTTCCCGAAGGTCCAGGACGACATGGGCACCGCGTTCCCGGGCGGCAAGCCCCCGGCCAACTCGGTCGCGGGCAAGGGCAACTCCGGTGTCATGGCCAACGTCCTCGCCAAGGAGGGCACCATCGGA
>CAJAKT010000432.1 GCA_903940375.1 uncultured bacterium
AAGGCGGATGGTGGTTGGGCCGTGATTTTCACGGAGTCCTGTGTCATCACGCCGGATGCCGATCAGATGCCTGGCGGCGTGACTGCTCGGATCTGGGACGAGGGAGACATCCAGAACCTAAGCCTGATGACTGAGCGGGTTCATGCACACGGAGCGCTCGCTGGCATCGAACTCAAGCATGGTGGTGGACTGGCGCAGAACGGTGAGTCTCGATCTTCCACTCGGGGCGTCAGCCAGGTGCAGAACGACCTGCGCTTTGCCAATACCCCCCATGAAATGACGATTCCTGAGATAGCCCAACTCCGTCGCGACTTCGTGGCGGCTGCCCTGCGGGCTGAGCTCGCGGGGTTCGATCTCATCAGCGTCTACGCGGGCGTTGCTTCGCTGCCCGCATTCTTCCTCTACCCGTTCTACAACCGACGCACGGATCAGTACGGTGGCGCGTTCGAGAACCGCATACGGCTCATGCGCGAGCTCGTCGAGGACATTCGTGCGGCGGTCCCAAAGTGCGCGGTGGGCCTTCGATTCGCCATCGACACGCTCGAGGCTCCGTACGGCTTGGGGGACAGGGGTATCCGATCGGGGGATGAGGGCATCAAGGCGATTGCCATGCTTGATCCGCTGGTGGACTTCTGGGATATCAATATCGGCAGCATCAACTGGGGAGAAGACGCGGTCTCTTCGCGGTTCAAGGACACGAACTACGAGGCTGAATACACGCGCATCGCTAAGACCGTGGCCACCAAGCCTGTTGTGAACGTGGGACGCATGACGAATCCTGACGTGATGGCGGAGGCGATCAAGTCGGGTCAGTGCGACTTCATCGGTGGCGCCCGACCCGCCATTGCTGATCCGTTCATTCCGCGGAAGATCGAGGAAGGCCGGCTTGACGAGATCCGGGAGTGCATCGGCTGCAATGTCTGCATCTCCAAGTGGGAGTCGGGCACCGGGCCGATCTGGTGCACGCAGAACGCCACCGCAGGCGAGGAGTACCGCCGCGGCTGGCACCCTGAGATCTTCAGCCGAGCCAAGAACGCCGACAGCCTCGTGCTCGTTGTTGGCGCGGGACCTGCGGGAATGGAGTGTGCCACCGTCCTTGCGAAACGTGGCTATGAGGGGGTTCACCTGCTCGATGGATCAGACTCCCTGGGTGGGCACCTGAAGTGGACGACTCGGTTGCCGGGCCTGGCCCAATGGGGTCGGGTCACCGACTACCGGCAGATCCAAATCGACAAACTCGACAATCTCGAGTTCATTCCCAACAGGGTCCTCACAGCGGAGGATGTGCTCTCGTACGGAGCGGACTATCTGGTGGTGGCGACTGGTTCGTCCTGGGCGCGAGACGGGCTCAACGGGATCACTCAGCGCCCCATCTCGGGAATCGAGAGGCAGCCGGCGCTCACTCCCGAGGATCTGATGGTCGGACAAGTGGAAATCCAGGGCGAGCACGTTGTCGTTTATGACACGGACGGTTACTACATGGGCGTCTCCTTGGCTGAGCATCTGGCAATGCAGGGTAAGCGAGTCGTGTACGTGACGCCCTGGGACACGATGGCTCCGTACATGCGAAAGACGCTCGAGGAGCAGCGCATGTACGAACGTCTGCTGTCTCTGAATGTGCGCATCATCACGCAGACGTCGATCAGTGAGATGTCTGAGAATCACGCCCACATCGAGAACCTATGGACGGGACAGCGTGAGGACCTGGCATCCGATGCACTCGTTCTGGCAACACAGAGGGTCTCCGATGACGCCCTCTTCCGAGCAATCTCCGAGCCCGGCCGGTTAGAGGAAGCCGGGGCGAAGGGTGCGTTCCTCATCGGCGATGCCTATGCACCGGTCATGATCGCGCAGGCGATCTTCCATGGCCACCGTCTTGCGCGGGAACTCGACACTGAAGACCCTTCGACTCCACTGCCCTACATCCGGGAGCGTCGCCTAGCGGACCGGGAGACCTACCAGTTCGCGAACAACCCGGTGCTGTCGAGCACTCCCTGAGCGGTCCCCTGCGGATTCGCACCACAGCACCATCCAAGACGACGGGCACGAATTACTCGGCCCGCTACAACAGTGAAAGAGGATCCCATGACTGGCGCCACCCTGACGGACAAGCGAATCATCATCACCGGGGCTGCCTCCGGATTGGGGCGTGCCATGGCGATCATGGCGGCAGCTGATGGGGCTCACATGGCCCTCATGGACATCAACGCCAAGGGGCTGGACGAGACCATCGGCATGCTCGGCGATGCAACGGCCTTCCCGATCGTCGCGGATATCTCCGACTGGAATGCTGTGGAGACGGGCGTCAAGGAGGCAGTTGATCGCCTCGGGCGGCTGGATGCCGTGTGTAACGTGGCCGGGTGGGATGAGCCGGGACGCTTCTGGGAGCAGTCCCTTGAGTTCTGGGAGAAGATCGTCGCCATCAACCTGTGGGGAACGCTCTACATGTGTCGCGCCACGGTGCCCATCCTGATCGAGCAGGGTGCAGGAACCATCGTCAACGTGGCTTCCGATGCGGGCCGTGTCGGCAGCAAGGGCGAGACCGTGTACGCGGCCGCTAAGGGTGGTGTCATGGCCCTGACCAAGTCGCTCGCTCGGGAGATGGCGCCGTACAACGTCACCGTGAACTGCGTCTGCCCCGGGCCGATGATGACGCCGCTCCTGCAGGCCGAGATGGAGTCCACGCCGAAGCTGATCGAGAAGCTGATCCGAGCTATTCCTCTGCGGCGCGTGGCTGAACCGTCTGATGCGGCCGCACTCATCAGATTCCTCGCCAGTGATGGCGCCAGCTACATGACCGGTCAGGTGATCAGCGTCAGCGGTGGCCTCACGATGGTCGGCTGACCAGTGAGCTCGAGTCAGCGCACGAGCGCACGTGTGCACGATGCCAGTACGGAGTTCGCCGATCCGGATCAGGTACGAGCACTGCAGTGGTCCAAGTTGGACGGGATCATCCAGCGGACCCATCAGACCAACCCCTTCTATCGAGGGATCTGGGAAGCCGCCGGCGTCGATGTTGAATCGGTCCGGAACGTTGGTGATTTCCAGTCAGCCTTGCCCTGGGTGGATAAGTCGATGTTCCTTGCCGACCAGATGGCCAACCCGCCGGCGGGAACGAGGATCTCCACCGCGATCGACCCGGGGGAGGCGCTGGAGTACTACACGACCAGCGGCACGAGCGGTCGTGGCTCGGAATTGCATGCGCAGACGACAACTGAACTTGCCGCAATGGTTGACATGTACCGCTATGGATTCACCTGGGCAGGTCTGACGGCGGGTGAGAAGATGGCGCTCACGCTCCCCATCACCATGCTGGCGGGCGGGCGAGTCGAATACCAGGCAGCCGTCGGATTCGGCATGTCGGTTCTTCCCATCGGCAACTATGACGCGGAGCGAAAGTTGGAGGTCATTCGGCAGTTTGCGCCGACGAGTCTCTTCGGCTCCACGACGTATTTCGCGCATCTGGCGGCGGTAAGCGACGAGCCCGTTGGCAACTCGAGTGTGCGGACCTTGCTGACCGGACTCGAGGGAGTGGGACTGAGTTACGTCCAGCGGCTCGAGGAGGCCTGGGGTGCCCAGGCATTCGACCGCTTCGGGTGTGCGCAGATGAGGGCGGACTTCCTCTTCTCCTGTGAGCACGGATTCGGATCGGCAGGTTCACCAGGCGTGCTCCACGCGATTGATCCGTTCGTGCTCGTGGAGGTTCTGGACCCGGTCACGGGACAGCAGGTAGCCGACGGGGAATACGGCGAGATCTTCGTGACGAGTCTGTATCACCGAGATACACCGCTTATCCGCTGCCGCCTGTATGACGGGGGTATCTATCGTGCACCCGGCAGTTGTGCATGTGGCCGTTCGTTCTCGGGTATCGAGGTGGGATCCATCGGGCGGACTGATGGAGTCAAGAAGATCAAGGGCGTGAACGTGTACCCCCAAGCGGTCGACAAGGCCATCTTCTCCGTCCCAGGTGTTGAGGAATACCACATTCGGCTGTTCAGCAAGGGTGAGGCTGACGTCGCTCAGGTGACGTTGATGCTGGCCGAAGGTGAAGCGGGCTCGCCGGCGAAGCATGCCGAGGCTGTTGCTGAATCGCTCCGGCACGCGACAGGACTTCGATTCGATGTGGTCATCGGTCATGTGGAACGCAGCGAGTACAAGGTCGCGCGCTGGACGGACGAGCGCAGTCGCGACTAAGTGACTGTTGGTGTCTTGGCTCCAGGGAATCGCGAAGAGGGGACTCAATGAGCGAAGACGACAAAAGTCTCGGAGCGCCGTCTCTGAACATTGTTGCCCCAGGGGTTGCTTTGGTCTCACTCGAGCGCCCGCAGGTGCTCAATGCATTACGACCGAGAGACATGATCGCCCTAATCGATGTGTTCGAACGATTGGGGATGCGAGATGACGTACGGTCTGTGGTACTCACGGGATCGGGGCGCGCATTCTGCGCGGGTGGTGACTTGCGTGCGCTACAGAAGCTGACCGCGAAGGAGACTCATCACTACCTCGCGGCATATGCCGACCTTGGCGATGTGATATCCAGGATTCGATTCCCCGTAATTGCTGCACTCAACGGACTGACGTTTGGTGGTGGTCTGGAGTTGGCGTGTATGGCTGACATCCGGGTGGCCGAACCCTCGACGACACTTTGCGCGGCCGATGTACCGCATGGCTTGGTTCCGACCGGCGGACTGACCTGGCGGCTTCCGCGACTGATCGGGCACGGCCGAGCCTCGTGGATGATGCTCAGCAATGCGACGGTGGATGCCGACGAGGCCCACCGGATCGGGCTATGCGACCTGGTCGCGGCGGATGGCGCGGCCGTGAAGGCATCGATTCAATTGGCTACTCAGATAGCTGGCTTTCCCCCGAGCGGTGTTGCAGCGACGGTTCATGCTCTCCGCCTGTCGGCCAGAGCAACATTGTCTGTGTCAGCGGCATTTGAGATCGACGCCAACCGGCGACTCCTCCGCGACGAGGGAACCCGTCAACGCTTGGATGCGGTACTGAGCAGGCCGGAGCCTTCTAGCCCCTGAGCGGCTACTATCAGGCGGTCGAACGATCGACGGGGTGGAGGCAGGGGAACATGGCGCGGTCGGCAGTACATGCCCGTAGTGACAAGACGACGGGGGAACTCGCGTACGCGCGGGCCGTGGATCTCATGTTCGAGCGGGGCTATCACGGAACCTCCGTGCGTGACGTCGCACGTGCTGTCGGGGTGCAGATGTCGACGCTGTACCACTACTACCCGAGCAAGCAGGACCTGCTGATGGCGATCATGACCACAGCAATGCAGGAGATGACTGAGCGGGTTGCGGAAGCCATCGATGATCTGCCGTCGGCTCGTGAGCAGTTGGAGGCGGCGGTGCACGCCCACATCATGTTCCATGCCGATCACCTCAAGGAAGCCGTTGTTGCGGACACCGAGCTCCGGTCGCTCGAGGGCGACGACCTCCAGCTGATCCTGGAGATGCGCGACAACTACGAGGGGATGTTTCGCGCGATCATCATTGAGGGGCAGAAGGCAGGTGAGCTCCGCGCAACGGATGCGCGGCTGACGACCCGAGCGATCCTGGGAGCCATCACCGATGTAGCCAACTGGTACCGACCCAAGGGACGCCTGACACTCAACGCGATTTCCGCAGAGTACGTGGGCCTCTTCTTTGAGGGGATCGCCGAGGCGTCTAGTCCGTCTTCTTGACAGCTGGTGCGTGTGCTTCCCGTTGGGCAGCTGTGGTGCACAAATTCCTTGACGATCGATCGATCGATCGATAGGGTCGCTCTGCTGGAGCAGATGTGCGGTGTCATTGACGTGTCACGCCTGGTCCTGCTGATGAACTCCCGATCCCTAAGGAGCACCCCATGACCGCACCCCTCGCCGTCGACTTCATGTGTGGGCACTTCACTGAAGACAACATTCGACGCAACTTCTTCGATAGTTCGGAAAGCGGGATCTTCGAGTCCATTGGGCGGCTCAAAGACTTGCGTGGCTACTCCGTCAAGGAGTTCATGGCGAATCTCGAAGTGCTTGGGATCGGCCAGATCATCATTCCGACATTGCTGACGTGGGACTACTGGAATCAGCATGCGATCGAGGAGACGTACGTCTGGGAGGTTGCGGAGGCCCACGAGGAGTTCCCCGACCGGATCTTCGGCTGGTACGGCGTGAACCCGCGTAAGCGCATGGACGGTGTTCGCGAGATGGAGGACGCAATCCTGCACAAGGGATTCAAGGGCCTGCACATCCACCCGCACGGCTTCGGGTTGCCTCCGAACCACGCGTGGTACTTCCCGTACTACGCGAAGTGCGAAGAACTGGGTGCCACCGTCACCGTGTCGATGGGTCACACACTCGACTTCATGCCTGGCGAAGTTGGGCGACCGATGCTCCTGGACGAGGTGGCGCTTTACTTCCCCAATCTGAAGATCGTCTGCGGACACACCGGCTGGCCCTGGGTGGAGGAGGCCATCGCGCTTGCCTCAAAGCACCCAAATGTCTACCTGGGCACCTCGGGCTATGCACCCAAGTACTGGCGTCCGGAGATGCTCCAATTCATGGATTCGCGTCGCGGGCGGAGCAAGACGATCTGGGGTACCGACTACCCGCTCGTGCGCCATGAGGAGAGCATGAAGCAGGTGAAGGAACTGGGTCTCAAGCCGGAAACCCTGCAGGCTGTCATGTCGGA
>CAJAKT010000433.1 GCA_903940375.1 uncultured bacterium
TCAAGGACAACGAGAATCTCGTCGGGCTGCCGACGCGGCACGGTTCCCGAGCCACGCCGCGTGGTGCCGCCAGCGTCAACTCGCCTTTCGTCGATTCCTTTCTGGCGGCCGGGTTCACCGTGCTGGGGAAGTCGTCGATGCCTGAGTTCGGCCTGACCGCGAGCACCGAGCCGCTCCTCAACGGGCCGGCGAGGAATCCCTGGAACACCGAGTACTCGACCGGGGGATCCTCGGGTGGTGCGGCCGCGCTCGTGGCTTCCGGCGTCGTCCCGTTGGCCCATGGCAACGACGGTGGCGGCTCCATTCGCATCCCGGCGTCCTGCTGCGGCCTGGTCGGGCTGAAGCCGTCGCGGGGCCGCCTGCCTCTGGATCCGGGTCTGGATGCGCTGCCGGTCAGCATCGTGGCCCAGGGGGTCCTGACGCGGAGCGTCCGCGACACGGCGCTGTTCTACGCCACGATGGACGCAGTCAGCACCGACCTGCCGCCCATCGGCCACGTCACCGCGCCCGGCACCCGCCGCCTGCGCATCGCCGTCATAACCGAGGCCATGTCCGCAATGCCCGTTGCTGTCGACGTCGCCGAGACCGTCACGCGCACAGCCCTGCTCTGCGAGTCCCTGGGCCACCGGGTCGAGTCGATCGCCTTCCCGTTCCCGGAGCAGTTCGGCCGCGACTTCCTGCGTTACTGGGCGGGGCTGGCCTTCGTGACCGAACTCGGCGGTCGACGGATGTACGGACCGGACTTCGACCCCGCGGCCCTGGAGCCACTGACCCTCGGCCTGAGCCGCTATTTCCGCACGGTTGCCGCCCGCACACCGGCCTCGCTCAAGCGTCTGCGGGCCTTCGGCGAGGACTATGCCCGGCTGCTGGCGCCTTACGACGTGCTGCTGACGCCGGTCCTGGCACATGCCGCGCCACCGATCGGCTACCTCGCGCCGGACATCCCGTTTGAGACGCACCTGGTCCGCCTGCTGCGCTACAGCTCGTTCACGGCCATCCAGAACGTCGCTGGCGTCCCAGCGATCTCCCTGCCACTTGGCACGAGTACGGACGGACTGCCGATCGGTGTCCAGGCGGCCGCCGGCTACGGCCAGGAGTCCATGCTGCTCGAGTTGGCCTATGAACTCGAAGCGGCGGCCCCGTGGTGATCAGAACACCCGTGTAGATAACGCCGATAATGTGCATTATGACATTACACCTACTGGACCCGCCTGCTTCCTAGCAGCGGGTGAGCCTGGCCGCATTGCTCCAGATCGGGTACAGGGTGTTGTCCCCTGACACGAAGGTGAAGTGCCCGGCCGGGAGGTAGATCATCCGCCGACCGTCGACCAGGCCATCGAAAGCGCTGGTCGCCGCCTCCGCACGATCCACCGGGAAGTCCGCGCTCGTCGACCAGCCGAGCAGCCGCCGCCCTGCCGACGGCGGCGTCGCGGTGGTGGGAGTCGCCACCCAGGTGTTCATGACGGCCGATGTCGCGACGCCGGTCGCACTGCTGCCGGACCACGTGAGGGTATGGCTGGGAGCAGGCGAGCTCGTGACCGTGGTTGCGACAGAGCCCAGGAACGTCAGGGTCACCTGCCCCGGACTCCCGCCAGCGGCCGTGGGATTCCCGCCGGCACCCCCGGCGCCGCCCGAGGCACTGAACGAGGCCGTGCCACTGGCCACCCAGGAGCCGCCGGCCCCTCCGCCCTGGTACGTGTTGCCCTCAGCCCCGCCTCCGTAGCCGTCGCCCCCATCGCCCCCGGCAGCGAGACTGCCCGAGCCCCCGGTGCCTCCGCTCACCCAGGCCGCGCCCGAGGCCATGCCGCTCGCGCCTGCTCCGCCTGTGCCGCCACCCCCAGCGCCCGCTCCCCCGGCTGATGCGCCGTCACCTCCGGCGCCTGTTCCAGCGGCACTCCCGGAGCCGCCTGCACCCCCCACGGCGCAGCCACCCAAGTCACTGCCACCGCCACCTCCTCCAGCCGCCACGACCAGGGCATCGGCAGCCAATGCCGAGCTGCCGCGGTAGAGAGCGCTGAAGCCCCCGCCGCTCCCACCGTCGCTGGTCCCAGGTGCCGATCCGCCTGCACCGATGCTGACGGTGATGTGTGACAGACCCGAGACGTCAACGGCCCCCACCACACGCGCACCTGACCCGCCCGCACCTCCTCCGCTACCGCTGGCTCCCCCGCCGCCGCCCCCGCCCCCGCCGGCACCGTCGACCGTCACCGATGCACTGAGCGCCCCGACGGGAACCACGATCACGTTCGACAGCCCGCTCCCGGTGCACGTCACCGTCTGGTTCAACGTGGGCGTGGTGGTCGTGCACGTCGCCGGAGGCGTGGCGTGACTGACGGAAGGTGTCATGGCCCCGATCGCGAAGGCAGTAGCCCCCAGGCAGATGCCGATGGTCTTGGCCGTGTGACGGGAGTCCATCTCCTGAGACTAGGGTGCGGCGTGACCCACGACCCCCTCCATCACGATTGTGACCGAAACGCGCCGGCCCGTTGCTCGAGGAGAGCACTCGGTATCGGTAGACCCGCATCCCGCGCACCCGCTCTCGGGGCATGAACTGCGCAGGATCGGCGTGGAGATCCGGCCCAGGCGCAGTAGGTGGTCGAGGGCCCCGTCGACCACGTCGGGGTCAAGGCCGGTCGTCGCGACGATGGCCCCGGGCGTCGTCGCGCCACCCGTCACGGCCTGCATCACCTGACTCAGCGGACTGCTCATAGCCGTGACCCCACCTGGAAGATAACGACCGCCACCGCCCATGCCACCGACAGCTGCAGCGCGACACCGAAGGCAGTCCAGCGCATACCGATCTCACGTCTCTGCGCGGCCAGGGTGGCGACGCACGGCGTGTAGGCGAGCAGGAACACCAGGAACGCCCACACCGCCGCGGTGGTGTGGCCGCCCGAACTCGATTCGAAGTCGGCCTGCACGAACGACCCGAGCGTCCCCGGCTGCTCCGTCGCACCCGGCTCCTCCGCAGAGTACGTCTGCGCCCACGAGGAGATGATCGCCTCCTTCGCGACGAAGCCCACCATGAGAGCGCTGGCGGTCTCCCATGTGCCGAAGCCCGCTGGTGCGAACACCGGCGCGACTGCCTGGGCGGTACGGGCGTAGAGGCTCTCCTGCACCGGGACCTCGCCGAATGCGTAGCCCGGAGCCGCCGGTATCGCCTGGAGGAACCACACGGCTGCGACCGTGATGACGATGATCCCGCTCGCTGTGCGCAGGAATCCACCGAGCCTCAGCCATGTCACGGCAGCCGTCAGTCGCGCAGTGGGCCGCTGGTACGGCGGCAGGTCGATGACAAGCGCCTCGATGCCCACGCTGCGCCATAGCGTGGAACGCAGGGCTAGTCCGACAATCACCACGAAGACAATGCTGATGAGGTAGAGCGCGAAGACCACCGTGCCTGCGTTGTCCGGGAAGAAGATCGAGGACACGAGCACGTAGACGGTCAGCCGGGCGCTGCACGACGTGAAGGGCACGAGAAGTGCCGTGAGGATGCGGTGGCGGGCGTTCGGCAGGATGCGGGTGGCGCTGATCGCGGGCACATTGCACCCGAATCCGACGATGA
>CAJAKT010000434.1 GCA_903940375.1 uncultured bacterium
CACAACGGCAGTGCCACCGGCGAGCGACGGCCCCTCACAAGCTGATGGGCCCGCCTCCCCCCAGCGGAGACGGGCCCATCGAGCGAGTTGTCGGCTAGCGGACGCGATATGTCCGGGTCGTCTGGAACGCGCTGTACGCACTCGACGGAGCGGCAGCCGTTCCGACCACCGTGCACGTGCCCGGCTTCAGCATCGTCGCCACCGCACGACCACGAACGGTCGACACCGAGCAGATGCCCTTCGACGACTTGACGCGACTCCAGCGGACCGTGACGCCAGCGCTCGTCTTCACGGCCTTCTTCGCGAGCATCACCTGCGTGCCCACGACGAACTGGCGACTGGACGGAGCCTTGATCCGCGCCGTCTGGCGGATCAAGGCCGTCGCCGCCTGCGGCACCACCGGGGACACCACAGGCACCTTCACCGGCTTCACCACCGCAGGCTCGGACGATCCGCTGCCCGAATCAGCTGCCGAAGACGAAGAACCGCCACCACCCGGGGTCGGAGTAGGTACGACCGGGGTCACCGTGCCGCCGGCAACGGAGTAGTTGAGGAAGAAGGATCCATATTCATTGTCGTCGTAGCCATTCACCTGCACGCTGTAGCTGGCACCCGGCGTCACCGGAAAAGTGACGGAACTCTGCGACCCGCAACCGTCGTCGTTGTCGGCAAGAGCTGGAGCCGCGAAGGTCCCCGCAGCAAACACCGCGAGGGTCGTATCGAAACCGGAGCCGCAGGTGTCGATCGTGGCGGTCCCTGCTGACAACTCGGGCGCCGTCCACGTGAACCACACCGTGTGCGTGGCGCGCTGGGCGGGTAGTTCACCCTGCTGAAGCGTTGCATGGGTGTTGTTGCCGATGGCCGTGACCGAACCGACAGGCAGGATCACCGCATTCTCGATGTCGTCGTTGGCGGGCGGCGGACCTGGCGGCGGCGGCAGCACCGGTGTGACCGCGTTGGACGGATCGGACGGCGCTGATGTCCCGATACCGTTCGTTGCGGTGACCGTGAACGTGTAGGACGTGCCGGGCGTCAGGCCGGTCACCTGTACCGTCCCGCCCGCTGCACCGGACAGCGTCCCCGTTGCCCCTGCCGGACTCGACGTCACCGTGTAATGGTCGATCGGCGAGTAGCCGTCCGCCACCGGAGCATCGAACGTGACGTCCGCTGTCGTGGCTCCGGTAAGCGTGGCATCTGCATTCCGCGGCGCATCGGCAAGCGTCTGCGGGCGCGGCGTGCCGCTCACGGCGATCCGCACCGTCGTCCCGTTCAGCGAGGCGTAATCGTCAACTGGGGTGAGGAAGAACTGGTCGGACATCGCGTACCCGTACCCGTCATCGACCGCCGTGTACCGGAACGGAGTCATGTCGCCCGCGGTACTCACCGCCGGATAGTTGTTCAGGTCGAAGAGGTAGCCGCCCAAGATCGTGTTGAACGCCTGGGCGTGCCAGGAGGTTCCCCCCGCCAACTTGCGGACCCCGTGACACACCGGATCCATGTTCAGGACCAGCCGCTCACCCGGATCAATGGTGTACTCCACGGTCTGCCCCACGTCACAGCCGATACTGAACGGGACATCGGTCGGGGTGAGCGCTGTCGCCGTCGCCTCCGCATAGCCGACGCTCTCGCCCAGCGAGTTCACCGCATACACGCGGAACCACACCTGCTGACCGTCCGCGAGTTGCGCCTCCGTATACGACAGGTTCGTCAGCCCCGACCTGCTGTAGCCGAAACCGGACGACGCATCCGTGAACGAGAACCGCACCGTGTACGTCAACGGGAGCCCGCCATCGTCCACCGGAGCAGTCCACGTGACAGTGGCCTGGCTGACCCCGCCGATCCCTGTCGCAGACGCCGGAGCGTCCGGCACGGTGTCGGGGCCGGGAGCAGCATGGGTGGTGGCCGTCGCCTCGGCATACGTCGCACTGGTCCCGATCGAGTTGATCGCATAGACCCGGTACCAGCGGGTCGCACTGTCCACCAGCGGCGAGTCGGTGTACGTCAGGCCGGGCTGGGTCGCCACCAGCGTCGTGAATCCACTCAAGGCATCCGTGTCCGAAACGTCGATCCGGTAGCCCGTGAGATTGCTTCCACCATCGGATGCCGGAGCGGACCAGGAGAGGTCGATCTGGTTGGCCCCACCGGTCGCCGACGGGGTGGTCGGCGCATCCGGCACCGTGGCCGGGACAACGACAGCGACCTCGAAGCTGAGGCTGCCGACCGTGAACTGGACGGCAGCAGGCTGGGCGGTTGAGGGGGCGGTGAACCTTGCGCTGTCGTAGTTCTCGCTGGCAGTCTCACCTGCGGCTAGGTGACTGAATCCCACCGACGGGATGAAGTGCAGGTCGACGGTGCCAACACCGAAGTACCCCGACGCAGGCACCGAGGCTGTCCAGCAGGTGCCGGGATCCAGGCTGACGGTCAGTACCTCGTTCGGGGCCAGGGTGTACGGCTGCGTCGCAACGGCATCGCACGCAAGCGGTGCTGGTACTGCGTTGGCGCCGGGCGCCACCGCCAGGGAGATCCCGCCGCCGATCAGCATCGCCACGCTGGTCACGAGTGCCAGCCCTCGCCTGCGCAGGGATGCAGATCGGTGTGCGACGTGGCGATGACTCATGCGGTGCTCCCTGGCAAATCAACGGACCGCACTGCAGCAGCATGTGCGGTATGCAGCACGACAATGAAGGACCGCCATCGCTCTGCAAAACCAGGCCTAGGGTTTTCCCTAGGTCGCCTCCAAGGCTGTTGGCCGCTAGGCGCGGATGCGCAGGTTCAGCGTGGTGCCGGCGTCGGCCGGCGTGATGCGCCAGTCGCCGCCCGTGGCGGCATCGAGCCAGGTGAGCCCGAGGCCCGTGCCCGAGGGATCGTCGCTCATGAAGCCGTTGTCCTCGACCGTGACGTCGATGACGCCGTCGAGTTCCCGGCAGGTCACGGTGATGTGAGATGCGCCGCCGTGCCGGACCGAGTTGGCGACGGCCTCCTCGATCACATCGGCCGCGATCTGCCAGCCGGCGCCTGCCGTGACATCGTCGGACACCAGAAGGTCGATTGTCGCGATGCCCTGCCACGCCACGGCGATCTGGTCGAGTCGCATCAACGGATGCATCGGCGCTGACCCGCGATCGGACATGCCCGTCATCGCCACAGCCTCCCGCGCCTGCGCGATGGCCCGCTCGGCGCCCTCGGGGTCGTTTGCAGCTGCGGCGTTCTCCAGTTGGAGGGCGGCCGCGAAGAGCCGCGACTGGATCGTGTTATGCAGGAAGGTCGCGGCATCCGACTCCGCCGAGCGACGCTCAAGAATGCCGAGGTGCTCATCCCACAGAGGCGCCGCGATGCTGGCACGCAGGCTGGTGATCGTGGCCTGACGGTCGGCGATGACGGTGTGAGCCATGGCACCGATGAAGAACGCGAGGGGAATGCCGACTGCCAACGCGAGGGCGGCGGGCTCTCTCTGAGGCACACCGGTGGCGAACTCCATGGCCCGATGGGCCAACTCCGCGGGCAGCAGGAGCAGGAGGATGTACATCACCGCATTCGCCGCCATGCGATGCGCAGCACCCCACAGGGTCAACGGCACCACGATGAGTGCCGTAACGGCCGCCGCGGTCAGGCCCTGCAACAGCCCGAGCGAGCCGCCGTGCCAGACCAGGGAGTTCAGGACGAGCAGTCCGGTCATGAGCGGGAGCGCCCGACCGAACGGCACGGGGGTTGCGAGCACGCGCAGGAGAAATGGGCGAGCGCGGTCGGGGGCTTCCAGCTGCGGTGCCGGGCTGAACCACATCTCGTGACTCAGCGGACGCAGCCGCTCCTCGATCTCCTGCTGCACGAGCGCCGCCGTTCGGGCCGAATCGGCCGCGTCGGCGGAGTCGTCGAGGACCCGTGTCACATGCGACGACGTCTCCGCAATGCGCTGCAGGGCACGCGTCGTATGCACGTCGGCTTGCGCCTCGTCGAGCAGCCGCTCAGCCAGTTCGCGGGTGACGAGCTCATCGAGCAGCGTGCCGACTTTGGAGCGGTACTGGTCGTTGGCCGCCAGCGCTGCGCCGATGATCATCAGCCACAGCCCGAAGATGATGGTGGACGAGCCGATGCGTACTGCGGGCGAGGTCGTGGTCGTGAGATCCCACATCGCGGGCAACACAGCGATCACGACGCCGCGTGCGGCCGCGGCCGTCAGCACGAGGGCGATCACCAGCGCTCGGGTCGACGGCTTCCGTCCGTTCCGGTCGCCCACGGTCACGTAGCCCACGAGGAGCACGGCACCCAGCGCCAACTGCGACAGCACGCCGATCACGCACCAGGACAGGAGCACCTGCGTCGAGACGAATGGCTCGCGGGTGGCAGTCCACGCCGCGAAGAAGCCGATTGGCGCCGTGACGAAGAACGCGGTGAGTCCAAGCGAACGCCTGCTGCCGATCAGGTCCCACCGGCTGCGGGGCCGACCCGTCACCCGCCGTCCTCGTCGACCTTGCCGGTCAGCTCGAGGTAGGCGCGTGCCAGTCGAACGCGCTGGTTGCGCTGGCTGTCCCGAGGGACGTCCAGCAGTTGGCACAGCCGGGAGATTGTCTGCTCGACGGCCTTCGTGCTGACGTTCCTCGCCTCGGCGATCGCCTGCGTGCTCTGGCCATCGGCCACCAGCCGAAGGACGTCGACCTGCGCCTCCGTCAACTGCGGCAGTTCATTGGCCGGCGTTGCCCGCGGCTTGAGCGGGTCGCGGGCAGCCTGCACGACCTGGGAGGCGACGACGGTGAAGTCATTGATATCCCCCTTGCTCAGATAGGCGGCGCCACGTGGCGGGATGGGCATGCCGGGAGCGAGCAGCCGCGGGTCGCGGAACGTCGACAGGATGACGATGCCGATCTCGGGCTGGTGGTCTCGCAGGGCGTGCGCAAGGTCGATGCCAGTGGGACCCACCCCAAGGTCAAGGTCGATGAGGGCGACTTCAGCGTCGATGGTCGGCTGGAGGGCGAGGGCATCGCGAGCCGTGAGCGCCTGCCCGACGACCATGATCCGCTGGAACTGGAGCGAGCTGACAATGGTCGTCAGGGTGAAGGGGTCGTTCTCGACGACGAGCACGCGATGCGCGGTCACCCGATCCCCTTTGCTCCTGATCCGGTGAGTCCCCCAACTCAGTGATCCCTGTTCAGTACATCATCGCGCAGGTCGGTGAAGTGGCCTTCAACGATGCTGACCCGAATACGGTCCAGCAAACGCACGATATACCGCTCGTTGTGGATGGTCGCCAGCGTGGAGGCGAGCATCTCCTTGGCCTTGAGCAGGTGGTGCACGTAGGCCCGCGTGTAATGGGTGCAGGTGTAGCAGTCGCAGGTGTCGTCAATGGGGTTGAAATCGCGGCGGTACCCGCCGTTGGTGAGGTGGAAACTCTTAACAGGGTGGTAGACCGTCCCGTTGCGGGCATTGCGCGAGGGGGCGACGCAGTCGAAGGTGTCGGCCCCGTTCGCGACGGCAGTGAAGATGTCGGACACCTCGCCGATGCCCAGCAGGTGGCGGGGCCGGTCCTCGGGGAGTTCCTCGCAGACCCAGCGCACGATGGTGCCAAGCCGGTCCTTCTCCAGCGCTCCCCCGATGCCGAAGCCATCGACGTTCAGCGCGGCCAGCTCGCGTGCCGACTGGCGGCGCAGATCCTCGTACTGCGCACCCTGCACGACCGCGAACAGTGCTTGATAGGGACGGTGACTCCGCTCCCGTGTCAGTCGCTCGTGCTCCGCAACGCAGCGCTCGGCCCACGCCTGCGTGCGCGCGACGGAGCGCTCCTGGTACTCACGGGTGTTGAGCAGGGTCGTGCACTCGTCGAACGCGAACATGATGTCGGCGCCGATCTGGTGCTGCACCTGCATCGACACCTCGGGGGTGAAGCGGTGCATGCTGCCGTCGAGATGCGACTTGAACGTGACACCGTCGTCGTCGACATGTGCGAGGCGGTCCTTGCCGGCCGCGATGACATCGTCGGAGCGCACCGACTTGGCATCCATCGCGAGGATCTTCTTGAAGCCGACGCCGAGCGACAGCACCTGGAAACCGCCGCTGTCGGTGATGGTCGGACCATGCCAGCCCATGAACGCCGCGAGCCCGCCGGCTTCGTCGACGATGTCGGCGCCGGGCTGCAGGTATAGGTGGTACGCGTTCGCGAGGATGACCTGCGCACCGAGTTCGCGCATCGTTTCCGGCAGGACGGCCTTGACCGTGGCCTTGGTGCCCACCGGGGTGAAGGCCGGCGTCTGGATGTCGCCATGGGGCGTGTGGATAACGCCGGCCCGCCCGAGGCCCGACTCAAGCCCCTGCTCGACGTCGAAGGAGAAGCCGCGGTCGGTCACTCCCCCTCCGGGGCGAGCACGTCCGTGGCCGGGAACAGATCGCGGGCGGGTGCGATCCACGCCCGGATCGGGGCCTCCAGCGCATCGTTCGACCCACCGCAGAACTGCGGACTCACATCGACCAGGGTCTCCGCGCCAGCGACGACGCTGAGGGCGATGCCCGTGCCGCCGGTGCAGCCCGACCCGAGGTCGGTGGCGTTCAGGCCCTGGACGGTCGGCAGCGTCGAGCCCAGGTTCTCCCAGACCGCGGCGGGCGTCGGCGCGTGCTCGTCCGCGAGCACATCGCCATAGCTGTCGACCACGATGTGAGCGTCGTCACGCGTGACCGTCAGGGTGATGCTGCGGTGGTACTGCGGTGGAACCGATGAGTCGAGGAATGCGTACGTCACGACGGCATCTTCGGGCAGGCCCACGGGTTCCTCCGGGGTACTCGTCGCGCAGGCGGCCAGCAGGGCGGCTGATGTGAGGGACGCCACTGCCATCGTGATGGTTCGCCACTTCAGCCCTGCGCGCATCCCCAGACCCTACCGGCGAGAATGACGCCATGACATCGCCCGAGATCGGCCGGACCATCGATGCCGGTGGCATCGCCACCAATGTGCACGTCAGCGGCAGCGGTGACCCCGTCCTGCTGCTGCACGGCTCCGGACCGGGCGTCACCGCATGGGCGAACTGGCGGCTGACGATTCCCGTTCTCGCCGAGGACTTCACCGTCATCGCCCCCGACATCGTCGGCTTCGGCTACACCGAGCGGCCCGACGGCGTCACCTACGATCTCGACACCTGGACGCGCCATGCGGTCGGCGTCCTCGATTCCCTCGGCATCGAGCGTGCGCATGTGGTCGGCAACTCCTTCGGCGGCTCGCTCGCCCTGTCGCTCGCGATCCGGTATCCCGAGCGGGTGAATCGGCTCGTCCTGATGGGCTCGGTCGGCGTGCCGTTCACCATCACGCAGGGTCTGGACGACGTCTGGGGCTACGAGCCCTCGGTCGAGAACATGGAAGGGCTGCTGCACCTGTTCGCCTACGACCAGGGCCTCGTCGGACCCGACCTCGGGCGGCTGCGCTACGAGGCCAGCATCCGTCCCGGTGTCCAGGAGGCGTTCGCGGCGATGTTCCCGGCGCCACGGCAGGCCGCACTCGACGCGATGACGCACCCGCTCGACGCGATCCGCGCGATCACCAAGCCCACACTCATCGTGCACGGCCGCGACGACAAGGTGATCCCACTGCAGAACGCCTACGACCTGCTGCACCTGATCGACGATGCGCAGCTGCATGTGTTCGGCCGCTGCGGGCACTGGACCCAGCTCGAGCACGCGGCCGAGTTCACCGAGCTGGTCACCGATTTCCTGCAGTCGGAGCGGCCCGGTGATGAGCGGAAGTGACGCATGTTACGGGCGGTAATACGTGGGATTGAAGGGTCAGGATTTCCTCAGAAATCTTTGGAAAACCCCTTGATAACCTTGACGGAACGCGAGTAGAACTTACCTACCGCACCGCAAGGTGCGGGTCGGTCAAGGAACTGAAGGCCATCCGACGAAGGCGACCTGAAAGGGACGTCATCGAAGAGCCCCGAGTGCTGGCGGGGTCGGTCGGCAGGGAGCGGATCGAGGAAGCGAGAACGGCATTGCCGGTGCGACGGAAACGGAGCACGAGCGACGCGGTCTGCACTGACCGCGGGCGCCCCGGGAAACCGGGCGGAGGTCGGGCGCTTCCATGTGAAGGCCCCTCGAACTCATACTTCGAGGGGCCTTCCACATTTATACGGCAGTCGACGGCCAGGTCGCGGGAGCGCCACGCCGGGTGGCATCCGCCTC
>CAJAKT010000435.1 GCA_903940375.1 uncultured bacterium
ACACGTCCCGGCCGCGGCGCCGACGCGGAGTGGGCTTCTGGGCACTCAGCTTCGTCGGCATCGTGGCCGCCATCATCGGTGCACTGCTGATCGGCCGCTTCGTCTTCGGCGGTCCGGCCGTCACGCAGGTGCAGGTGCCCAATCTCGACGGACTGACGATCGAGGTCGCCGCCTCGACCCTGCAGGACTACGAGCTTCGTCTCGGCGCGCAGACACCGGCCGTCTCCGACCGCCCGCTCAACACGATCATCGCGCAGCAGCCCGCAGCGGGGGAGAGCATCGAGCAGGGTCAGTCCGTCAACGTCACCGTCAGCAGCGGTCTCGAGCAGGTCACTGTTCCACAGCTCGTCGCCCTGACCTCGATCGACGCTGCGCGCATCGCACTGCAGGATGCCGGTCTCCAACTCGGTGCCATTCTGGAGAAGAACTCGCAGCAGCCGGCCGGCTACGTGCTCTCGCAGGAACCGGGTGAGGGCACACAGGTTGATGCCGGCGCGTCCGTCGACATCACCGTGTCGTCCGGCCTCGTGAAGGTGCCCACGGTCACGGGATCCAGTGAGGCACAGGCCCGAAGCGACCTTGCGCAGGCCGGCTTCGACGTTCAGGTGGTGGAGATCGAGGATGGTTCCGTCTCCGGCGGCACGGTGCTCGCTCAGTCACCGCAGGGCGGTGAACTGCTGCCGCGTGGCTCGGTCGTGACGATCACCGTGTCGACATCGCCACCGCTGCCGCCGACTCCGACGGCGGAACCCACCCTCGCCCCGTCCGTCGCACCTTCGCCATCGGCACCGGCCCCGGCACCGGCGGCCAGTGAGTTCGCGCCAGCGGGCTGATCAGCCGACGACAGGCGCCAGGTGGGTGGCTCGCTCCCGGGCCGCTGGGTCACCGCACTCAGCCAGCCAGTTCGCCAGCATCGCGTGGCCGCCTTCAGTGAGCACCGACTCGGGATGAAACTGAACGCCCTCGACGGCAAGCTCGCGGTGCCGCAGCGACATGATCACGCCACCGCTCGTCGTGCCGGTGACCATGAGGGTGTCCGGCACGGTCGATGGCTCAACAGACAGCGAGTGGTAACGCGTCGCGGTGAACGGTGAGGGCAGGCCGGCGAGAACGCCGATGTCCTCGTGAAAGACCTCGGATGTCTTGCCGTGCAGCAACTCCGGGGCGCGCGACACGGTGGCTCCGAAGGCCACGGCGATCGCCTGGTGCCCGAGGCAGACGCCGAAGATCGGGACGTCGCCTGCGCACTCCCGGACGATGTCGATGCAGACGCCGGCCTCCTCAGGAGTACCGGGACCGGGACTCAGCAGCACGCCGTCGAACTCGCGCGCCTCGGCCGTGGTCACCTCGTCGTTGCGGCGCACCACGACCTCAGCGCCCAACTGGGCGAGGTACTGCACGAGATTGAAGACGAAGGAGTCGTAGTTGTCGACGACGAGGATCCTGGTCACGGGCTCATTGTGACGGCTGAGGGGTTGCCGCCACGGGGGCAGGGTCGGCGAACTGCATCGTGATCGGCCCGGTGTAGGCCGCGATCGTCGCATCGTTCTGTCTCGACACGTCGTAGCCAAGCCCGATGACATCGGCCCACGCTCGGTAGGCCGTCACCGCGGGATCGGCAGCAAGGCTCGCGCGCATCTTCCGCACCGGCCCGACGGCAGTGATGACGAAGGGTGGCGAGTAGACGCGGCCCTGAAGCAGCAATGTGTTCCCGACGCACTGGATCGAGCTCGTGTTGATGATGCGCTGATCCATCACCTGCAACGCCCGCGCACCACCGCGCCACATCGCATTTACGACCGCCTGCACGTCGGCCTGATGGACGATGGCATCGTCGGGTGTCATGGTCTGCCACATCGGATCGTCGGGCGCCCGCAGCGGAGCATCATCCAGCGAGACCATGAGGGCCCGGCCGGTCTCGGGGGTCAGACCGGCGTCCTGGGCCAGCCCGGCGATCCCGATACGTGCGCTGACCGCCGCGGGATCGCCGACACGTCCGGCGGTCAGGTCGTCGACATCGGCCTGTGCGACAGCGACCGACTGCTCGAGCACGGCCACTCGGTCGGCCTTCTGCCGAACCAGATCACGCAGTTCGACGGCCCGCTGGGCTCGTAGGTCCGTGCCCTGACTGGTGTTGGCGGCCGCCGCGAACATCAGTCCGGCAAGGGCGAATACCAGCGCGCTCACCAGGACGGCCGGATGCAGCCGGGAGAGGGGAATCCGAGTGGG
>CAJAKT010000436.1 GCA_903940375.1 uncultured bacterium
AGCGGGGGCAACCCCTTAGGTGGCACCAGCTGCCGACCGCGGCCACGCGGTACTTACGGAATAACAGGAGGGCCCCATGGCCGAGAGCTACACCGGCGAGGCGTACTGCGTGAAGTGCAAGGAGAAGCGGGAGTTCACCGGCCACGTCGAAGAGACGAACGGTCGCCGTTTCGCCAAGGGCATCTGCCCCGTGTGCGGCACCAAGGTGACGCGCATCCTCGGCAAGGCCTAACCAGCCCGGCTGACGCAAGCTCGACCGAGGGGGTGGCCGACAGGCCGCCCCCTCGTTCTATGCCCGGGGTCTCGCTCAGGGCGAACGCCGCGACGGTCGGTCGCGCGCGGATCGGCATATACCGTTGACGCATGAGCGTTCCTTTCGGCTTTGGCATGAGCGGCGACGACCCCGACCAGCCCGGTGACGGCGTGCCCGGCTTCGGCTTCGGTTCGGGTGGCTTCGACATGAGCAATCTCGGTGCCGCACTGCAGCAGCTCGGGGCGATGATGCAGGCCGGCCAGACCGGCCCTGATGCCGGTGGCCCGGTCAACTGGGCGATGGTCTCCGATGTCGCCCGTAAGGCGCTGGTCGCGGCTGGTGACCCGTCCGTGGGCGATGCCGATCGTCGATCGGTCACCGAGGCCGTGCGCCTGGCCGATATCTGGCTCGACCCGGTCGTCAGCTTCCCCGCCACCACGGCTGCCCCCGCCGCCTGGAGCCGGTCGGAGTGGCTCGAGCTCACGGCGCCCGCGTGGCGCACCATCGTGCAGCCGATCGCCGAGCACATGCAGCAGGTCGTGGGCCAGTCGTTCCCCGGCGCAGCCGGACAGGAGCTCGACCTCACCGCACTGAGTGAGAACCTGCCGGAGCAGTTCCGCGGCATGTTCCCCGAGGGCATCCCGCCCGAGATGGCCCAGATGATGGCGCCGATGCTCGGCATGATGCAGCAGCTCGGCTCGGCCGCCTTCAGTATGCAGCTGGGTCAGGCGCTCGCCGCTCTCGCGGCAGATGTCGTCGGCGCATCAGACATCGGTATCCCGCTCACCGCAGAGCCGCAGCCGGCGCTGCTACCGCGCAATGTCGAGGCGTTCGGCGAGGGGCTCGGCCTTCCTGTCGATGACGTCCGGCTGTACCTCGCCCTTCGCGAGTCTGCGCATCAGCGGCTCTTTGCGCATGTGCCGTGGCTGCGCCCGCGCGTGATCGGTGCCGTCGACGAGTACGCGCGCGGTGTGCGCGTCGATCAGTCACGTCTCACCGAGGCGATGGGTGAGGTCGACATGACCAATCCCGAGGCTTTGCAGCAACTGATGGGCAGCGGCCTGCTGCAGCCCGAGGACACCGAGGAGCAGCGCGCTGCGATCGCCCGCCTCGAGACTCTGCTCGCCCTGGTTGAAGGCTGGGTCGATGATGTCGTCGACACCGCCATCGCCGAGCGGCTGCCGTCCGCTGTGCAGCTGCGCGAGGTGATGCGTCGACGTCGCGCTGCGGGCGGACCAGCCGAGAAGACGTTCGCCACCCTCGTCGGCATGGAGCTGCGTCCGCGGCTCGCGCGCGAGGCGGCCACTTTGTTCGCCGTCGTCCGTGCCGGCCGCGGTGCCGAGGCGCGTGACGCCCTGTGGGCCCATCCCGATCTGCTGCCGGGCCCCGACGACCTGGCCGACCCGCTGGGCTTCATCGAGGGCAATGTCGGTGAGCTGGAGTTCGAGGTGCCCGACGACATCGCCGAGCTCGACGACCTCGGTGGCGACGACTCCCCGTCGGAAGCCCCCGAGGCGTGATTCATCCCGACTTCGCTCGGCTGCACGCAGACGCGGAGACCGTCCTTGCCGCATGGGATCACCCCGACGCCGAGCAGCTCGCTCTGCGTGATGAGTACCTGGCCTATCTCGCTGAGCATCCCGACGCGATGGCACGCGAGTGCCGTGCGGGGCACATCACGGCCAGTGCCCTGGTGCTCGACGAGGACCGCACACGCGTGCTGCTCACGCTGCATCCCAAGGTCGGGCGCTGGCTGCAACTCGGGGGCCACTGCGAGATCGGCGACGCATCGTTGCGGGCGGCCGCCATCCGCGAGACCCAGGAGGAGGGCGGGATCCTCGACGTGACCATGTCGGCGATGCCCATCCAGATCGATCGCCACCCGGTGTCCTGCGCGGGCGGCATGAGCGTTCACTACGACGTTGAGTACCTGGCCCTGGTCCCACGGGATGCGCAGGAGGTCATCAGCGACGAGTCCGATGACCTGCGCTGGTTCGATCTCGATGCGCTGCCGGAGGGGCTGGACCCGAAGGTGCAGTCGATGATCGTCGCCGCACTTCGCTGACGGGCAGATGAACAGGGCGTAACGAGCCCAAACTTTTTTTCGTCCACAGGGTGAGGGCGGTGTTTCCGCTGGTCACAGGGGGGTCCGGGGCGTCATCCTCAGGCGCGTCCACAGCGTCATGCACCGCCCGTCCACAGCGACACGCCTGCCGCTGCACAGGCCATGCACAGGTCATCCACATGGGTGACGAGCGAAAACGCCCGTCACGTTGACGCGGCCCGCGGGCAATCCCTAGGTTCGGATGCGTTGGACCCCCGGGATAACACGCTCGTTCGCAAGGGGAAGGCGAACGCAGTGGAGAGCCCCGGGGGTCCGTCGCTTTTCCGGCCCTCGCCGGTCACCGCGTACCCTTGGGGAACCGCTGCAGGGGCGTGCCCGTCCCAGTCGCACGCAGCACGCCGACCAGCATGAGGAGTCCTTGGTGTCAGCGCTCGCCTGGTGGCTCATCCCCGTAGGGGCCACCGTCCTCGCCGTGCTGTTCGTGATGCTGCGCAGTCGGCCGAGCAAGCCCACCACGGCGGAGGACTCCATGCAGCGGCTCAAGCGCATGCAGGAGGCCATGGACCGGCCGATGCCCTCCAGTGGCAACACCCGCGTTATCCAGCCCGGCGATGCCGTGGTCGACACCGACGACGAGGCATCCGCGTGACCGACCCTGAACTGACGCCGGCCGGTGCACCGGGCGACCTCCCGTCGGAGCATGTCGAGAGCGGCTGGTGGGCTGCCCTCATGCACCCGACCCGGCGCGGCTGGATGCTCATCATCAGTGCCACGACGCTGCTGGCCCTGCTGTTCGTGGCGTTCCTGCTGCCCGTGCCGTTCGTGAAACTGGCACCCGGGCCGACGTTCAACGTCATCGGCGAGGCCGACGGCCGTCCGGTCATCGACATCACCGGAACCGAGACCTACCCGGTCAGCGGAACCCTCGACATGACCACCGTGCTGGAGTCAGGAGGTCCGCGCGGCGGCCTCACCTTCGTCGATGCAATCGCGTCGTGGGCCAATCCGTCCGATGCTGTCGTGCCGCGCGAACTCATGTTCCCCGACGATGTCAGCGGCGAGGATGTGCAGACACGGCAGGCGATGCTGTTCAGCACGTCGGAGTCGAACGCGGTGGCTGCCGCTCTGACGTATCTCGACAAGCCACTCCTCACGGAGGTCGTCGTCACTGCGGTCTATGGAGATACGCCGTCCGATGGCGTGCTGCTGCCCAAGGACGAGATCGTGAGTATCGACGGCACTGCGGTCACCGCGCCGTCACAGGTCGTCGAGGCTGTGCGCGGTGCGCCGATCGGCACGACGTTCGAGTTGGTCGTTCAGCGTGAAGGTGCGGAGCAGACCGTATCCGTGACATCGGCGGCCAATCCCGATGATGAGACGGTGCCGTACATCGGTATCGGAGTCGGTGAGTTCTATCAGGCTGAGTTCCCGATCGACTTCACCCTGAGCGATGTCGGCGGTCCGAGTGCAGGACTGATGTTCGCGACGGGCATCGTCGACAAGCTGACGCCTGACGATCTCGTCGCCGGACGGCACATCGCCGGCACCGGGACGATCGAGCCTGATGGCACGGTCGGGCCCATCGGCGGCATCCGGCAGAAGCTCGCCGGCGCCAGGAATGCCGGGGCAACGCTGTTCGTCATGCCGGAGCAGCACTGCACCGAGGCCTCCGGTCACGTGCCGGACGGGCTCACAGTGGTGCCGGTGAAGACCCTCGCCGAGGCGGTAACGGCGATCGGGGATTACGTCGCAGGCAAGCCCCTCGCCACGTGCCCGGCGCCGGTGTCGTAGGTTGATGAAGTGACCTTCAACATGCCCGGCATGGGCGGTTCGGGCGCCCCCACCGAGGAGGATGCCCCGCGTCGCCGCGGTGTGCTGATCCCAACCCTGATCATCCTCGCCATCCTGGTGGGCGGTTTCGTCCTGTTCTCGGGCTTCTACACCGACTGGCTGTGGTTCACCTCCGTCGAGAAGACCCAGGTCTTCACGACATCACTGGTCACGCGGGCCGTCATGTTCGCGGTCTTCGGTGTCGTCATGGCCCTGGCCATCGGCATCTCGATGTGGATCGCCTGGCGCACGCGCCCGACGTTCCGTGGCATGACCCCGGAGCAGGCCAGCCTTGAGCGCTACCGGATCGCGATTGAGCCCTACCGTCGGCGTCTCACCGTCATCGTCTCGGCAGGCCTCGGCCTCGTCACCGGCCTGACGGCCTCTGCCGAGTGGGGCACGTACCTGCTGTGGCGCAACGCCGTCCCCTTCGGTATCGAGGACCCGCAGTTCGGCATGGACCTCTCGTTCTACACCTTCGAGCTGCCCTTCATCCGCTTCCTGATCGGCTTCGGCTTCGGCCTGCTGTTCATGTGCATCCTGGCTGTGGTCGCTGTGCAGTACGTCTACGGCGGCCTCCGACTTCAGCCGAAGGGCGACCGTGCGAGTGGTGCCGCGCAGTCGCAGCTCAGCCTGCTCATCGGCCTGTTCGTGCTGCTGAAGGCGGTGTCGTACTGGTTCGACCGATTCGAGCTTGCGACGAAGAGCCAGCAGCTGGTGCAGGGCTTCACCGGCCTGAAGTACACCGATGTCTATGCGGTCCTCCCGGCGCTCAACATCCTCGCGGCAGTGTCGATCCTCGTCGCGGCCCTCTTCTTCGTGAACGTCTTCCGCCGCCACTGGGTGATCCCGGTCATCGGTGCTGCGCTGCTCGTCGTCACGAGCGTTGTTGTCGGCACCGTGTACCCGATGATCGTGCAGCAGTTCCAGGTGCGTCCGTCTGAACTCGTGCGCGAGCAGCCGTATCTGGACCGCAACATCAGCGCTACGCGGGCGGCGTATGACATCGCCGACTCCGAGGTCGAGGACTATGCGGGCACGGTTTCCCCGCCGACCCCTGAGGTGATGACTGCTAGTGCCGGCACCCTCAACGCCATCCGGCTCCTCGACCCCGCGGTTGTCTCGCCGACCTTCAATCAGCTGCAGCAGATCCGCGGCTACTACTCCTTCAACAGCAAGCTCGATGTCGACCGCTACGACCTGCAGGACGACAAGCGCGGTGCGATCGTGGCGACCCGTGAGATCAACCTCGCCGGTATCCCCGATGGCCAGCGCAACTGGACGAACGACCGTCTGGTCTACACGCATGGCTACGGACTCGTTGCGGCGTACGACAACACGGCCCTGTCGAACGGCCAGCCTGACTTCTTCGAGAGCGACATCCCGCCGACAGGTGGTCTCGATGTCACCCAGCCGCGGGTCTACTTCGGCGAGCTCTCGCCCGCATACAGCATCGTCGGTGCTCCGAAGGGCTCGGCTCCGGTCGAGCTCGACTACCCCGATGACGCCAGTCCGACGGGCCAGAAGACCAACACGTACGACGGCACGGGCGGTGTCCCGATGGGGTCGCTGTTCGGCCGCGTGCTGTTCGCGACGAAGTTCCAGGACGCGAACATCCTGCTCTCTGACCTGGTCAACCCCGACTCGCGCATCATGTGGGACCGCGATCCGCTGACGCGCGTCGAGAAGGTTGCCCCCTGGCTGACCCTGGATCAGGATCCGTACCCCATCGTGGCCGACGGCCGCATCAAGTGGATTGTCGACGGGTACACGCTGTCGAACGACTACCCGTACAGCAGTCGGGTGAGCCTGTCCGAGGCCACGAGCGACTCGGAGAGCACGCGGACACTGCCGAGCACGCTGCTTCCGCGCGATCAGGCGAACTACGTCCGCAACTCCGTCAAGGCTGTTGTCGATGCGTACGACGGCACGGTGACGCTCTACGCGTGGGACGCCAACGACCCGATCCTGCTGACCTGGATGAGTGCCTTCCCCGGTGTCGTCGAGCCGGTGTCGAGCATGTCGGCCGATGTGCTGGCGCACGTGCGCTACCCGCAGGACATGTTCAAGATCCAGCGCACGATCCTGAGCCGCTACCACGTCACCGACGCATCGACGTTCTACAACGGCACCGACGTGTGGATCGTCCCGAACGATCCGACCGTCAGCCCGGCGCAGGTGTTCCAGCCGCCGTACTACCTGACCCTGCAGATGCCTGGGCAGGAGACGCCGACGTTCTCGCTGACGACGACATTCGCACCGCAGCGACGCCAGACCCTTGCGGCCTTCATGGCGGTCGACTCCGCGCCGGGCGATGGCTACGGGAAGATGCGCGTCCTGCAGTTGCCGAGCAATACGACCATCCCCGGTCCGCAGCAGGTGCAGAACAACTTCGAGTCGGACCCGCTGGTCAGTTCGCAGCTCTCGCTGCTGCGCCAGGGTGGTTCAGATGTCGAGCTCGGCAACCTGCTGAGCCTGCCGTTCAATGACGGCCTGCTCTACATCGAGCCGGTCTACATCCGAGCCAACACCGAGGGCTATCCGCTGCTGCGCAAGGTCCTCGTCGGCTATGGATCGAATGTGGCGATGGAGAACACTCTCGACGTTGCGCTGACCAAGGTGCTGGGCGCCAATCCGGATGCGACCGTGGAGCCGACACCTGACCAGGGCGGTACGGGTGGCACGACGCCCACGCCGACTCCTGAGCCGAGCACGCCGTCCAGCGGCGATCCCGCAACCGATCTGACGATCGCGATCGCCGAGGCGCAGAGTGCCTACGACGACGGGCAGCTTGCCCTCGCCAAGGGTGACTTCGCGGCGTACGGCGAGGCGCAATCGCGGCTCAAGGCGGCGCTGGACGCGGCGGCAACAGCACAGGAGGCGCTCAACGGCGGCATGCTGCCGGAGAGCGCGGCGACCCCGAGCCCGAGCCCGAACGAGACCCAGGCCGAGGGCACTGCCGCGTGACCGAGACCCCGACGGTCCCGGGCTCTGCTGACTACTGGGATCACCGCTACGTCAGCATCGGCGATACCAAGGTCAGCTGGTTCCAGGATGAGCCGGCGATCGGCATTGAGCTGATCGGCCAGGTGGCTGACCACAATGCCAGCGTCGTCGATGTGGGCGGGGGAGCAAGCCGCCTCGTCGATCACCTGCTCAGTGCGGGTTTCCGCGACCTCACGGTGGTCGACCTCAGCCAGGAGGCGCTCAATGCCGCGTACCACCGCGTCGGTGAGGCACCGGTCGCGTGGGTCGTCAGCGATGTGCGCGACTGGCAGCCGGATCGCACGTTCGATGTCTGGCACGATCGCGCGGCATACCACTTCCTGACTGATGCAGTGGATCAGCAGGCGTACTGGCAGCTCGTCCGCGACAGCGTCCCGCATGGTGGCCACGTCGTCATTGCGACCTTTGCTGAGGACGGACCTGAGCAGTGCTCGGGCCTGCCCATCAGGCGTTACAGCGCGGCCGAGCTCGAGCAGGCGATGGGGGAGGGCTTCACCGTCCTCGACACCCGCCGAGAGCAGCACATCACCCCGACGGGCGGCACGCAGTCGTTCGGCTGGCTGCTTGCCCAGCGCACGTAGTAGCGAGCACTCAGCAGTCCCCGGCTTGACCCAGGGGGGATCAGCGAACACAATGTTTACACGTAGACAAGGAGGGAACATGGTCGTATCCGTGCGGCTCAGCGGCGATCTCGAGGAACGCCTCGACGCGCTCTCGGAGCGGACGGGCCGTCCCAAGTCCTTCTACGTGAAGTCGGCCCTCGAGGCGCACCTCGCGGACCTTGAGGACCAGTACTGGGCCGATCAGGTGATTACGCGGTTCGAGGCGGGCGACCAGAC
>CAJAKT010000437.1 GCA_903940375.1 uncultured bacterium
TCCGACGATGCCGTTGCCCCGCTCCCCGAGGCACTCGAGGAGATCCCCCGGCAGATGGACCTCGGCTTCACAACGTTCTGCATCAAGCCATCGATCTTCATCGACGAGCGCGATCAGCATGCGGATTTCTGCCGAGAGGTCATCGCACGCGTCGACGCCCTGACAGGCTGATCCCATGGCCTTTTCGGACACCATCACGGTCGAGCAGCTCGACAGCGATCCGTACCCGGTGTACGCGCGGCTGCGTGCTGAACAGCCGGTTGCTTGGGTTCCTGCAGTGAACCTGTGGCTGGTCACGCGCGCAGAAGACGTCGAGTACGTGACGACTCATCCGGACCTCTTCACCGCCGAGGTCAGTGACTCGCCGTTGGACCGGTCCTTCGGTGGTCCGACGATTCTCACGATGGATGGCGAACGCCATCTCGACCTGCGTCGCAGCCTCGATGCGAAGTACAAGCCGCGCGTGGTGGCGTCGTACATCGACGATCTCGTGACTCCCATCGCGCAGGCCGCGCTGGACTCCCTGCTCAGCCGGCCCGACCATCGTGCCGAACTCATGGCGTCGTACTTCGAGCCGATCTCCGTCCTCAGTCTCGGGAGCGTGCTCGGCCTCGGCCACCTGTCAGCCGACACGCTTCAGGAGTGGTTCCACGGCCTGGCCATGGGGGCCATCAACTTCGAGGGCGATCCCGTCAAGCAGCAGGTCAGCGACGAGACCGCCACCCTGATCGATACGGCGCTACGGCCCCTGATGACGCGGCTTCAGTCGGAACCCGACGACTCCACGATCGCCTCGATGCTGACCTCCGGCTGCCCGGTCGGCAGCCCGCGCTCGATCGAGCAGGTGCTGCCATCGCTGAAGGTCATCATCCTGGGCGGGATGCAGGAGCCTGGTCACGGCGCTGGTTCCTGTCTCTACGGACTGCTCGCCGACCCCGAGCAACTGCGCCTGGTTCGCGCCGAGCCCTCACGATGGGACGACGTCGTCAACGAGGGCCTGCGCTGGGTCGCACCCATCGGCACCCAGACCCGGCAGGCCGTGCGTGACATTGACCTCGGTGGCCTCACCATTCCGGCAGGGTCAGCCGTGGGTGCGGTCGTTGCGAGCGCCTGCCGCGACGAGACCGTGTTCACCGATCCCGATGCGTTCGACATTCGACGCGAACGACGGCCCAACGCCGCCTTCGGCTACGGACCGCACTTCTGCGCGGGTCATGTGTTTGCGCGCGGGCAGGAGCGGATCGCCATGCAACTGCTCGTCGAGGCGATGCCTGACATCGCACTCGATCCGGCGCACGAGGTCACCTTCCGGGGCTGGGAGTTCCGCGCCCCCACTGAACTCCACGTCACCTGGTGAGGCTGTCGGTCTAGAAGTCCTCGATGTACTCGCTCAGCTCCCACTCGGTGATCTCGCGCGTTGACGGATCCTCGACCGCTTCCTCATAGCGCCGGATCTCATCCCGCTTCAACGTCTCATAGGTGCTGACGAATGCCTCCCCCAGAATGCCGGTGAGGTAGGTGTCGGCCTTCATGGCGTCGAGCGAGTCGGTGAAGGTCATCGGGAGTGCCGGTCGTGATTCATCCTCGTACGTCCACCCCTCGCTCGGCTCCGGGCACTCAAGCTGACGGCTGAGCCCGTCGAGTGCGGCGGCCAGGATGACGGCGATGACGACGTACGGATTGGCCGCGCCGTCGCCGATGCGAACCTCGATACGGGCACCCGCCCCGCGCTCCGGTGGGATGCGCACGAACGTCGTGCGGTTGTCGTAACCCCAGTTGGAACGGTACGGAGCCATCGTGTCGGGGCCCAGCCGCTTGTAGGCGTTGACCGTCGGGTTGCAGAACGCGACGAGCGCAGGCGCGTGCTCGAGGATGCCGGCGATCATGCGCTTGGTGATGGTCGACAGCTCGCCATCGGCCTCGTCCATCATCTGGTCGCCCTCGATGTCGGTGACCGAGAGGTGAACGTGGAAGCCACTGCCGCCTTCGTCTGCCCATGGCTTCCCGATGAAGGTGCCCAGCACGCCACGACTGGCGCTGATGTCCTTCACCGCGTTCTTCAGCAGGAAGCAGCGGTCCGCCGCATCGAGTGCCTCTCCGTGCCACAGGTTGATCTCGTACTGCGACGGGCAGAACTCGTGGTTGCCGGCGAAGGCTCCGATGGAGAGCCGGTCGATCATCCGCAACAGGTGCAGGAACGTGCCATCGGGGTCCACTGCGGAGCCGGTCGTGTAGACGCGACCCGTCTTGTTGATGATCCGTTCCCACCCGTCCTCGCCCTGCTGGGCGAGATAGAACTCCAGCTCCGGTCCGACGATCGGGATGAGCCCCAGCAACTTGTACTCGGCGATGACGCGACGCAGGAGCGTGCGCGGCGAGATCATGTTGGGTGAGCCGTCCGGCTCATCGATGTCAGCGATGCCCACAGCGACACCCGGCACCCACGGAATCGGCCTGATGGTGTCGGCATCGAGCCGCGAGACCATGTCGGACAGTCCGTCCTGGAGGCTCCCGTGGCCATCGAGCACCTCGCCACGTGTCGTCGTGACCCACGTCGCCTGGCAGAACGTCGGCCCATGGCCGGCCGCCCGCTCAAGCTGCGACACGGTGATGTCCTTCGA
>CAJAKT010000438.1 GCA_903940375.1 uncultured bacterium
CCGATCTGGCGCGTGGTTCCCTGCGGAAGGATCACCGTCATAGATGTCGACAGTCCGAGGGTCTCGGAGAAGAAGTCGCAGCGCATCTGAGCCATGGCTGAAGGCTAGGCCGTGACTGGGCCGAGCGCGGATAGTCTGCTCCGATGACAACTGGGCGACTGTGCACCGACGACGAGGTCGTGACCTTCTTGGCCGGCCATCTCCAGTGGGAGCGCGACGGGGAGAGCCTCGTACGAACCGGCCGTGCCGGCTCCTTCCCGGCCGCCATCGCCTGGGTACGTGCCGTCGCCGACGTCGCGGAACTGATGGATCACCATCCGGATATGGATATCCGCTGGTGCACGGTGACCTTCCGGCTGTGCAGCCATGACCTGGGCGGTATCACGCCGCGGGATCTGGAGCTTGCGCTGCATATCGACTCGATCATCGCTGCCTAGACTGCCGGAATGCTCTCCCTCGCTTCGCTGGCTGCCCTGGCCGATGCACACCGGGCCGAGCTCGATCACCCGGCCGGCCCCCTGCTGATCGGTGACCGTTCGTTCGACGTAGACACCCGTCCCGTGGTGATGGGCACGGTCAACCTCTCCCGCGACTCGACGTATCGAGAGAGCATCGCGGTCAGTCTGGCTTCCGCAGTGCGCAAGGCGCGCGTGATGGCCGCAGAGGGCGCTGACATCGTTGACATCGGTGCCGAGTCCAGCACCGCGAAGGCTGCGCGAATCGATGCCGATGGACAGATCGCTTCAATCGTCCCGGTCATCGAACAACTGTCTGCGGATGGCATTGCCGTCTCCGTCGAGACATACGAGCCCGCGGTGGTGGCCGCTGGACTGGCTGCTGGTGCGTGCGTCCTCAACATGACCGGGATCGAGCATCAGGAGCGCATGCTCGACCTTGCTGCTCAGCACGACGCCACCGTGGTCCTCTGCTACGCGAGTGGCGGCAACGTCCGCGAGGTCACCGATGTCACCCTTGATGCCGATCCCATCCCCGGCTTGCTTGAGCACTTCGGTCAGCGAATCGAACTAGCGCGATCACGCGGAGTCGAGCGCCTCGTCATCGACCCGGGCATGGGGTTCTACTACGGCAATCTGACAGATCCGATGACGCGGGCTCGCCACCAGACGGGCGTGCTCCTCAACGGCTTCCGCCTGCGCGGCCTCGGCGTTCCGCTGTGCAATGCACTGCCCCATGCTTTCGATCTCTTCGAGGAGCAGTTCCGCACAGCGGAGGGCTTCTTCGCCATGCTGGCGCTCCTGGGTGGCACGAGTGTGCTGCGCACGCACGAGGTGGCACATGTGCGTTCCGTCGTACAGGCGATGAAACTGTTGTCGACGGATCCGCAGGGCTAGAGCGTCTCGGCCCGGCCACTCAGGTCGGAGCGAAGCGCGGCCGCGAACACGCGATGCGAGGCGAGCGCCTCCGCCGGTGTGGCGGTGCCGAAACGCTCACCAAGCTCACCTTCGCGCTCTGCGAGGTAGGACGCCCACATCTGCATGAGTGCGTCGGCG
>CAJAKT010000439.1 GCA_903940375.1 uncultured bacterium
CCCACCGGCCCCCGACGGTCGCGTGATCCGCACGGTCGCCAACGCCCTCAGCACCCATGGCGGGACGAGCGTCCTTCGCGGCTCGCTCGCACCGGAGGGAGCCGTCGTCAAGACCGCCGGTGTTCCCATCCGGCAGTTCGAGGGCGCCGCCCGCGTCTTCGAACGAGAGGAAGCTGCGATGGCAGCCCTGGCCGACGGAACCATCCAGGCCGGTGACGTGGTTGTCATCCGCTACGAAGGACCCAAGGGCGGCCCCGGGATGCGCGAGATGCTGATGATCACCGGAGCCATCACGGGTGCGGGCCTGGGCAAGCAGGTCCTCCTGGTCACCGACGGACGCTTCTCCGGTGGGACAACCGGACTGTGCGTCGGCCACATCTCGCCCGAGGCCACCGATGGCGGGCCGATCGGGCTCGTTCGCGACGGTGACCGGATCCGGATCGACATCGACGCGCTCACGATCGACCTCCTGGTCGATGATGCGGAGCTGGTCCGTCGCCAGGCCGATTTTGAGCCCCTGCCCCCGCGGTTCACCCGTGGAGTCCTGGCCAAGTACGCCCGTCTCGTCGGATCCGCCTCGAAGGGCGCCGTCTGCGACTGATGCGGGGGAGATGCAGGTCACGGGAGGTCCGGGTGGCTACCGTCCGGTGCTGTTGGTAGGGTTCGACACGTGGCACGAATTCTCGTAGTACGCAGGCGCGTGGGCTGACTCCAGGTCAACCGCGCGCTCCCTCCGCTACCCGTATTGGGTCGGGGGGTTTTTCATTGGAAGCGTCGAGCGAAGGAACGTGATGGGCGAGAAGATAACCGGGGCTCAGAGCCTGGTCTACGCGATGGAGGCAGCGGGGGTCACCGACGTATTCGGGATCCCGGGCGGCGCCATCCTGCCCCTCTATGACCCGCTGATGGACTCCCAGCAGATCCGCCACATCCTCGTACGCCATGAGCAGGGCGCGGGTCACGCCGCCGAGGGGTTCGCTGCGGCGACCGGCCGCGTCGGGGTCTGCATGGCCACGAGCGGCCCTGGCGCCACGAACCTCGTGACGCCACTGGCCGACGCCAACATGGATTCGGTTCCCATCGTGGCGATCACCGGCCAGGTCCCCAGTGGTGCCATCGGTACCGACGCCTTCCAGGAGGCCGACATCCGCGGCATCACGATGCCGATCACGAAGCACAGCTTCCTCGTGACGAATCCCGACGACATCCCGCGGGCGATCGCCGAGGCGTTCCACCTGGCAGCGACCGGCCGACCCGGCCCCGTGCTGGTCGACGTGTCGAAGGACGCACTGCAGGCCGAGACCGAATTCCACTGGCCGGTCCAGATGGACCTGCCCGGTTACCACCCGATCACGAAGCCGCATGCCAAGCAGGTGCGCGAGGCGGCTCGGATGATCATGGCGGCGAAGCGACCAGTGCTCTATGTCGGTGGCGGGGTGATCCGTGCGAATGCATCGGGTCCGCTGCGTCGACTGGCCGAGATGACGGGGATCCCGGTTGTCACCACGCTGATGGCGCGCGGTGCCTTCCCCGACTCGCATCCGCTGCACATGGGCATGCCCGGCATGCACGGCACGGTCACGGCGGTTGGCGCCCTGCAGAAGTCGGATCTGCTCATCACGCTCGGCGCGCGTTTCGACGATCGCGTCACGGGGAAGCTGTCGACCTTCGCGCCGCATGCCCAGATCATCCATGCGGACATCGACCCGGCAGAGATCGGCAAGAACCGGCAAGCCGATGTGCCGATCGTCGGCGATCTGGCCGAGATCATCCCCGAGCTCGTGCTCGCTATCGAGGCTGAGCAGGCAGCCGGCAAGGTCGGCGAGTACGAGGAGTGGTGGAACCTGCTCTCGCGTATGCGATCCACCTACCCGCTGGGCTTCGAGACCTACGACGACGGCAGCCTGTCGCCGCAGTACGTCATCCAGCGGCTCGGGATCATCAGCGGTTCCGAGACGATCTTCGCGTCGGGAGTCGGCCAGCACCAGATGTGGGCCGCGCAGTTCATCAACTACGAGCACCCGAACACCTGGCTGAACTCCGGTGGCCTGGGCACGATGGGCTTCGCCGTTCCTGCCGCCATGGGGGCCAAGGTGGGCCGCCCGGATGCGACGGTGTGGGCGATCGACGGTGACGGCTGCTTCCAGATGACCAATCAGGAACTGGCCACCTGCGCCATCAACGACATTCCGATCAAGGTGGCGCTCATCAACAACGGCAACCTCGGCATGGTTCGGCAGTGGCAGACGCTGTTCTACAACGAGCGCTACTCGCATACCAACCTGGACTCGCATCGCATTCCCGACTTCGTCAAGCTCGCAGAGGCCTACAGCTGCTACGGCCTGCGCTGCGAGTCACCGGAGCAGGTTGATGCGACGATCGAGAAGGCCATGGGCATGAACGATGCTCCGGTGGTCATCGACTTCGTGGTCCACAAGGACGCGATGGTGTGGCCGATGGTGGCTGCCGGAACAAGCAATGACGACATCATGGTCGCGCGCGAGATGGCGCCCGACTGGAGCGGAGAAGACGACTGATGTCCAGGCATACGCTCTCGGTCCTCGTGGAGGACAAGCCCGGCGTGCTGGCGCGCGTGGCGAGTCTGTTCTCGCGGCGCGGGTTCAACATCGAGTCACTCGCCGTGGGTCCGACGGAACTGCCCGACGTCTCGCGCATGACGATCGTCGTGACGGTCGACACCCTCCCGCTCGAGCAGGTGACCAAGCAGCTCAACAAGCTGATCAATGTCATCAAGATCGTCGAGCTCGATCCGGATGCCTCGGTCCAGCGGGAGATCATGCTCGTGAAGGTGCGCGCTGACCTGGACACCCGCTCCCGGGTCCTGGAGGCGGTCACCCTGTTCCGGGCCAAGGTCGTCGATGTCGCACCCGATGCCGTCACGATCGAGGCGACGGGCAAGGACGACAAGCTCGAGGCCCTCCTGAAGGTCCTTGAGCCGTTCGGCATCAAGGAGCTCGTCAAGTCCGGCATGGTCGCCATGGGGCGCGGGCCCCGGTCGATCAGCGAACGCTCCCTCCGGCCCGCAGACCGCTCCGCCTGAACCCGGGCTTCGCCCCTAGCGATAGCCTTCCGACCGCACATCCGCCCGATTCCCAGAGGAGAGCCCCCGTGGCCGAACTGTTCTACGACGACGATGCCGACCTGTCCATCATCCAGAACCGCGTGGTCGCGATCATCGGGTTCGGCAGCCAGGGGCACGCGCACGCCATGTCGCTGCGCGACTCGGGTGTCGATGTCCGCGTGGGCCTGCGCCCGGGCTCCAAGAGCGCGGCCAAGGCCGAGGAAGCCGGCCTCCGCGTCGTCGATCCGGCGACCGCAGCCGCCGAGGCCGACGTCATCATGATCCTGGCGCCTGATCACGTTCAGGCCGGCCTCTACAAGGAGTCCATCGAGCCGAACCTGCAGGAGGGCGACGCACTCTTCTTCGCCCATGGCTTCAACATCCGCTTCGGCTACATCACGCCGCCGACTTTCGTCGACGTCTGCATGGTCGCCCCGAAGGGCCCGGGCCATCTGGTTCGCCGCGAGTACGTCGCGGGCCGTGGTGTGCCGGCGATCGTCGCCGTCGAGCAGGACGCGACGGGTGAGGCGTGGCCGCTGGCCCTGTCCTATGCCAAGGCTCTCGGCTCGCTTCGCGCTGGCGGCATCAAGACCACGTTCACGGAGGAGTGCGAGACCGACCTCTTCGGTGAGCAGGCTGTTCTGTGCGGCGGTGCCTCGCAGCTGGTCATGTACGGCTTCGAGGTGCTCGTCGAGGCCGGCTACCAGCCCGAGGTTGCCTACTTCGAGTGCCTCCACGAGCTGAAGCTCATCGTCGACCTCATGTACGAGGGCGGCATTGCCAAGCAGCGCTGGAGCGTCTCCGACACGGCCGAGTACGGCGACTACGTCTCCGGCCCGCGGGTCATCGATCCGCACGTCAAGGAGAACATGAAGGCCGTCCTGGCCGACATCCAGAACGGCTCGTTCGCCAAGCGCTTCGTCGACGACCAGCTTGCCGGTGGTCCGGAGTTCAAGGAGCTTCGCGCCAAGGGCGAGCAGCACTCGATCGAGAAGGTCGGCCGTGAACTGCGCGGTCTGATGAGTTGGGTCGACAACAAGGGCGACGATTACGTCGAGGGCACTGCCGCCCGCTAGCCACCTGACTCGCGCGTCGTGACCGGGACCACACTCCCGGTCGGGGCGCGCGAGTCCGTTTTCCCCCTCGGTAGACTCCGCGCGTGACCAAGCCCCGCGTTCTCATCGCCGAAGAGCTGTCCCCTGCCACGGTCGAGGCCCTCGGCCCCGACTTCGAGATCATCTCGTGCGACGGAGCGGAC
>CAJAKT010000440.1 GCA_903940375.1 uncultured bacterium
CACCTTCGAAGGCGTCGTGGTTCGCGACGGAATCGTCCTCGTGGATTTCTGGGCCCCCTGGTGTGGGCCCTGTCTGAGGTTCGCCCCGATCTTCGAGCAGGCATCGAACGATCACCCGGACATCACCTTCGGCAAGGTCGACACCGCGACGGAGCAGGTGCTCGCTGCCTCAGCTCACATCACGTCCATCCCCACTCTCATGGCCTTCCGCGACGGAATCCTGGTTCGCCGGGAGGCAGGCGCATTCCCGGCTCTCGCGCTGGAGCAGTTCATCGAGGAGGTCCGAGGCCTGGACATGGACGCGGTGCGAGCGCGTGTGACGGAAGCACGGCGATCAGCGTGAACCACCAACCGCCGGCCCACGCACCCCAGATCACGGCTTCCGCAGCACTGGACCTGCTCGCCGGCGATGCCGTGCTCATCGACGTGCGCGAAATGGACGAGTGGCAAGCCGGTCATGCCCCGATGGCCACGCACGTCCCGATGTCCCAGCTCGGAGCAGCGGCAGCTCAGTTGCACGGGCTCCCTCGGCTCATCATCGTCTGCCGTTCAGGCCGCCGATCGGATCAGGTTGTCGGCGCGCTCGTCACGGCCGGCTTCGACGCCATGAACCTCGATGGCGGCATGCAGGCCTGGCAGCAGGCAGGTGGAGACATCGTCCGCGATGACGGCACACCCGGTGTCGTGATCTGACCCGCATCACACGTCCTTTACTACCCACGTCCCCTCACGAGAGCGCTGGTGCAGCATGAACAACCTCGAAGTCATCTCCATCGAAACCCCCAACCTGGGTGACCGTAGCTACGTGGTCGGCCGTGGCACGTCAGCCATCGTCATTGACCCCCAGCGTGATATCGATCGCGTCGAAGAGATCCTTGACGAGCACGGCTGGACGGCATCACATGTTCTGGAGACGCACTTCCACAACGACTATGTGAGTGGTGGACTGGAACTCTCGCGCGTGCTCAAGGCCGAGTACGTCGTGCCGGACGGCATGGACATCTCCTTCGCAGCCAACCGGGTCAGTGACAAGGTTGACCTGGAATCCGAGATCGGACTCATTCGGGTCCTGCACACCCCCGGGCACACGCCGAACCACATCTCCTTCGCGATCAACGAAGGTGGCGAGGACATCGCGCTCTTCACGGGCGGGTCTCTGCTCTTCGGCAGCGTCGGCCGACCTGACCTCCTAGGCGCCGAGCTGACCGAGCCGCTCGCCCGCGCCCAGTGGGCATCGATGCGTCGCATCGGTGAGGACGTCACCCGTAGCGCACAGGTGTATCCAACGCACGGTTTCGGCTCCTTCTGCAGTGCAACCGCCACGGTGGGCAACTCATCGACTGTTCAGCAGCAGATGCTCAGCAACCCGGTCTTCAGCGTCGATGAGGAGACCTTCGTCTCTGAGCTGATCGCTGGGCTCGATGCCTTCCCGGCCTACTACGCGCACATGGGCCCCGCAAATCAGGCGGGGGCCGGGCCGATCGACCTGTCACTGCCGCAGGTCGCATCCGCTCAGGACATTGCGCGACGGATCGCGGCCGGCGAATGGGTCGTCGACCTGCGCCACCGTCGGATCTTCGCTGGCGAGCATGTCAAGGGATCGCTCTCGTTCGACGTGCACGGCAACGCAGTGACGTACCTGGGCTGGATGATCGACTGGGGAACGCCCATCACCCTGCTGGGCGCCGACACTGATGAAGTGCAGACGATGCAGCGCGAACTTGTGCGCATCGGAATCGACCGGCCGGTCGCCTACGCGGTCGGCTCCCCGTCAGAGTGGGCGAGTCCGACGACGCCCGTCGGCGGCTACCCGCGAGCCACCCACGCAGACATGGCCGTTGCCCTGGCTCACGATCCGGAGCTGCTCATGCTGGATCTTCGTCGTAACGGCGAGTTCGATGACGGCTACATTCGCGGCGCCAAGCATGTGCCGCTGCATGAGCTCCGGGCCCGGCTGGATGAGGTGGTCGCCTGGGCCACGGCGAACGCGGAGCACGGAGCGGTGTGGGTGTACTGCGGAAGTGGTTTCCGGGCTTCGGCTGGGGCCTCGGTCCTCGAGGCAGCAGGTGTGAATCTGGTGCACGTCGACGACGACTTCCCGAATGCCGAGAAGGCAGGGTTGGCGATTGAGCGTCCCGTTCACGGCCATCGGCTGGGTGCGACTTACGCTGACTGACACTTGGTGGTGGCGATCCGCATCATGCACCAACGAGCAGGCAGGAGGGCGCGGTCGTGATCATTGCTGAAGCGCTCCTCGTCGGGGTGGCGATCGGTGCGGTGCTGGGCCTGATTGGCGCCGGAGGTGCGGTCGTTGCCGTGCCCGCATTCATCTACCTCTTCGGTTTCACGACGCTGCAGGCCACGACGGCTTCCCTAGCGGTAGTCGCCGTGTCGGCTGGTACGGGAGCCATCCCCCGCATGCGCCTGCGGCAGGTGCGGTTGCGTCAGGCAGTGATCTTCTGGGCGCTCGGCATTGTCGGGACCTTCGCGGGAGCACGGCTGGCGACCGTCATCCCGGAGCCTGTGGTTGTCGGTGGCTTCGCCGTCGTGATGCTCGGAGCTGCCGTCGCGATGTGGCGCAAGTCGTCAGCGGTCGAGTCAACGGAGGACAAGCACACGGCTCGCTGGGTGCTGCCGGTGGTTGCCGTTGCCATCGGCCTCCTGACTGGGATCTTCGGCGTTGGCGGCGGTTTCCTGATCGTGCCCGCACTCGTCCTGGTCTTCGGATTTCCCTTTGCGATCGCCACGGGGACGTCGCTGGTGGTCGTCGCGCTCAACAGCCTGACGGCACTCGTGTTCAAGTTCGATACCTGGGGTGAGATCGCCTGGACCGTCCCGATGCTGGTCATCGTGGGCGGGCTGGTCGGCTCCGTCGCGGCCTCGACACTCAACCACGGGATTTCGCAGCGCATGCTTGAGCGCTCGTTCGCCGTCCTCCTGGTGATCCTCGCGCTCTGGATGGCGATCGAAACCGTCTTCCTCAGTCAGTAGGAGGCGAGTCGGCCATGAGCGATCCTCAAGCCCGACTGGACGCGCTGATCGAGGAAGCGGCCAGGTCGATGTGACATCGGACGGACGGTCGGGTGCCACGTTGCCCATCGCGCCTCCGTCTTGAGGTTGG
>CAJAKT010000441.1 GCA_903940375.1 uncultured bacterium
CCAACCTCAAGACGGACGAGGGTTCAGGTGCCGGCGGGCGCGACACCGGTCGTGGACGACCGGCCGGTGAGGTCTGCGGGGACGGCGGCCGCGTTGGCGCCGGTGCCCGGCCACAGCAGCCAGCCGGTCGCGATTGCGATCACCGCGCCGACGATCGTGTCGAGCAGGCGTGCACCTGCGTAGCCGGCGAAGTCCCCGCTCGGCAGGGCCGTGAGCACGGCCGCCGCCGCGGCACCGAAGGCGGCGCTGACTGCGGTCGAACGCGACGAGGCCGCCAGCGACACCGCGAGGGCCAGTACGCCGAGCGGAAGTGCGGCATTCTCGGGCAGCACCTGCGACAGGGCCACGACGGTGACGACGCCGACCAGCGTGCCCAGGACACGGATGAAGGCGACCCGGAGGCTCGGCCGGCCATTGGGCGCCAGGATCACGAACACCGTGAGCATGACCCAGAACGCGTTGTGGCTGGCGAGCACCTGGAAGCCGTACATCGTCAGGCCCAGGGCGATCGCCCGGCGGACACCGTTCTTCGCATGATCGTCGAAGGTGCGCAGCGAGTTGCGGATCGGGTCGATGAGAGAGGGGGCAGCCCGCCCTGCCGCGGGGGCATTCCCGATCGCCTGCTCGACGAGGGCTCGGATGCTGACCAGGACAAGGGCGGTGACCATGCCGATGAGCCCCAGCACCCCGACTTCGGACAGGCTGCCGCCGATCGCCCGCTCCTGGATCACGCCGACCCCCGTGACCAGGAAGTAGGCATACGAGGCGACGAGGCCGATGAGCAGGCCGACGGGGCGAGCGGCCGTGAACACGCTCGTGGTGAAGGCGACGAAGGCCATGGCCAGCGCGGCCGCCACGGGGTAACCGGTGGTGACGGCGCCGAGCGTGCTGTAGGCCACGACGATGGTGCCCAGGATCGCGGCCACCGGCAGAGCCGTGCGCAGGCGGCCCGAACTGCCCGCCGCCAGGGTGAGCGCCGCCACGATTGCTGACTCCGCCGAAGCCTCCCCGTGGCCGAGCAGGTTGCCGACGCCGTACCCGGCCGCCAGCCCGATGAGGATGGCCGCCATCAGGCGCAGTTGCCAGCGTGCGGGTGACGGAGCGGGTGCGGCAGTAGTCGCTGGCTCAGTCGCGGACACGGAGCAACGGTACCGACGGACGGGGTCGCTGCGGGGCCTGTGGACCGGCATGTGCGCGCGGGGCGCAGGCATGACACGCTGGTCACATCATGCGAGATGACCCGGTCGACGACCTCGACGCCGACGAGTTCGAGCCCGTCGAGCGCCGCGATGTCGGCACGGGCGACTACGAACTCGAGGAGCGGCACGCCCTGCGCCGGGTTGCGGGTCTGTCGACCGAACTCGAGGACGTCACCGAGGTCGAATACCGGCAGGTCCGCCTTGAGCGGGTCGTCCTGGCCGGCATCTGGTCGCAGGGCACGGCCCGCGATGCGGAGCGCAGCCTCGCCGAACTGGCCCTGCTCGCCGAGACGGCTGGCTCGGAGGTGCTCGAGGGCCTCATCCAGCGTCGCGACACCCCTGATCCGGCGACCTACCTTGGCTCGGGCAAGGTCAAGGAACTGCGGGAGATCGTGGTTGCGACTCACGCCGACACGGTCATCGTCGACGGTGAGCTGTCGCCCGGCCAGCTGCGCCAGCTCGAGGAGATCGTCAAGGTCAAGGTCGTCGACCGCACGTGGCTGATTCTCGACATCTTCGCCCAGCATGCGCGCAGTCGCGAGGGACGCGCGCAGGTCAGCCTCGCGCAGATGCAGTACCTGCTGCCGCGACTGCGTGGCTGGGGCGAGTCGCTGTCGCGTCAGGCCGGTGGTCGTGCCGGTGGCCAGTCCGGTGGTGTGGGCACACGTGGGCCGGGCGAGACCAAGATCGAGACCGACCGTCGTCGCATCCGCGCGCAGATGACGCGCCTTCGGCGTGAGCTCAAGGAGATGGAGAAGTCGCGCACAACGCAGCGCGCGGCACGGCATCGGGCCGGTACTCCGGCCGTTGCCATTGCGGGCTATACCAATGCCGGCAAGTCGAGCCTGCTGAACCGCATCACGGACGCGGGCGTGCTGGTCGAGAACTCACTGTTCGCGACCCTTGATCCGACCGTCCGCCGCACCAAGACCCCGAACGGCCGCGAGTACACGATCGCCGACACGGTCGGTTTCGTGCGCCACCTGCCGCACCAGCTCATCGAGGCCTTCCGCTCCACCCTTGACGAGGTGGTCGATGCCGACCTGATCGTGCATGTCGTCGACGGCTCGGATGATGCGCCCGAGGAGCAGATCGCGGCGGTACGCGAGGTGCTGAATGAGATCGGTGCAGGTCAGGTGCGTGAGCTCATCGTCATCAACAAGGCTGACATCGCCGATCCGGAGACCATTGCGGCACTCCTGAGCCGCGAACCGCATTCGGTCGTCGTGTCAGCGGCCACGGGCTTCGGCTTCGACGAACTGCTGCAGGCTATTGAGACGGATCTGCCGTCGCACCTCATCGAGGTGGACGTCGTCGTGCCGTACAGCCGCGGTGATCTCGTCAGTCGTGCGCATCGCCAGGGCGAGGTCATCGAGATCGAGCATGTCGAGGCCGGCACCCGGCTGCATGCCCGCGTCCCGAAGGCCCTTGCGGGGGAGCTCGGCGTGACGATCGACGACGGCGTCGATGGCTGACGCGACAACGACCACCGACCTTGCCGCGGCGTTGTCTGCCGTGGTGCAGGCAATCGGCGGCGAGGAGCGCGAGGGCCAGTTGCTCATGGCCCAGACGGTGGCGAGTGCGCTGACGGGCAGTGGGCACGCGATCGTGCAGGCCGGCACCGGCACCGGCAAGTCGGTCGGCTATCTCGTGCCAGCTGCCCTGCACGCCGTGTCACCCGATGGCGGACCCGTCATCGTTGCGACGGCGACACTGGCCCTGCAGAAGCAGCTCGTCGACCGCGATCTGCCCCGCGTCGCGCAGGCGCTCGAACCGATCGTCGGCAGACCTCTTGCCTTCGCTGTGCTCAAGGGCCGCAACAACTACGTGTGCCTGCAGAAACTGCATGGCTCGGTGCCGGACGACGAAGGCGATGCGCTGTTCGACACCCCGAAGAGCATCCTCGGTCAGCAGGCCGTAGCCGTGCGTGA
>CAJAKT010000442.1 GCA_903940375.1 uncultured bacterium
CCCGCGCGTTGATCATGCGACTGCCAATCGACGGGTCCTTCGCCCATGACGGCACCAGACCCCAGCGGCCCACGACGAGAGCCCGCTCGCGCACATCATCCCGCTCACGGTCGACGACGAGGTAGACCTTCTTTGTCGGTGCGACGTTGTAGTCGGGGCGCAATTCCTCTGCCGGAGCACCCTGAACCTCGAACTCCTCAGCGAGCGCGGCCGGATCCTTCGCCGCCGCGTAGCGTCCGCACATGCGCTAACTCTGCCACGCGGGATAGTCGAGGAGCTGGCTCCGAATGTGGTCAATCCGGCCGAGCATCGAGATGGACGCGAGGACATCACCCATCTGGGACTTCCTCGCTGCCACGTCGTCAGCCGTCCGATGCAGGCGTGCCATCAGCACACCGTCGAGCACCTCCGCAGCAACGCGATCGCCTTCGCCCACGTCGTGGCCAGCAGTGCCAAGGACCGCGTCCATCAGGGCGATCAGATCGCGCAGGATGCCGTCAAGCTCGGCACCCGTCAGCATCGGATCGACTCCTTCGCGGTCGTAGAGCCGATTCGCCGCTCCGACGACGCCCCGCACCTGCACGGCTATCCCACTGAGGCGACGCAGTCGCAGAGCCCTCGCCTCGAGATCATCGGACACTCCCCCAGCACGCATATTCCACTGCGCACCTTCCACCAGCAGGACGAGCTCGCGTCGTGCTGCATCCGCTCGCGCGCGCAACTGACGACTGGGTGCCACGTACCCATGCACTTCTGCGGGCGCAAGGGCAACGTGCGGAGTCGCAGACTCGGTCCCGACACTGCGCACCACGTCGATGACGGCGACCCGGTAGTCACGCATCACGGCCTCGAAGGCCGCGGGTTTCGGCCGTGGCGGGAAGACGAACACGGCGACGAGTCCGACTGCTCCCCCGATCACGACATCCATGACCCGCCACAGATCCTGCTCGATGCTGCCCGGGCCCAGCGCGAGGACGAAGACGACTGCCACGGGGATCTGCAGCTGGCCGCCCAGGGACCATGGGAGCCGGCGAGCGATCAGGAGTGCGGCCAGCACCCCCAGGAGGAAGGACCACCAGGTGAGGCCCACGAGGTTGACGTAGACCGAGGCGAGGAGGACGCCCGCACCGGTGCCGAGAATTCGCTGGATCGAGACGCCGAGAGTCGACCACGGCGATGTCTGGACAACCAGCAGAGTCGTGACGGGCGCGAACAGGGCGAACGGGCTCTGCGAGATCCACCGGGCCACGAGATAGGAGACGGTGACCGCAAGCGCGATCCTGATCGCGTGGCGCACTGAGCCGATGCCGGCGGGCCGCTGCTGGAGGACGTCGGAAATGCCCAGATCGGGCAGGAGGTCGTCCACCTCAGACGACCTCGGGTCCGGTGTCATCCACTCAGGCTAGTGCGCGCAGGCACGGACACCACCCCGCCTAGACTGGGCCCGTGACCGGATCAGCGAGCAGGCGCCTGGTGCGTGCGAGCCTGTCCGCCGGAGCCCTCGTCCTGCTCACGCTCGCTGGCCACACGGCCGGCAGCGGATCGCTGCCGGGCCCCATCGGTCTGGTCATGGTCACCATCCTCGCCTTCGGCCTTGCCTACGCCACCGGCTCACGTCGGCTGGCTCCGCTCCAGTTACTAGCCTTCCTGCTCGGCGCGCAGGTGCTCCTGCACCTCGTTCTCGCTTCCGCAGCCGGGCACGCACATGGCGCAGTAGCCGGACCGGGCACTGCCGCGATGATCGCCGGTCACGTAGCTGCTGCCGTCGTCGCCGCTGTACTCCTTGATCAGTCTGACCAGCTCATCGACCGCTGGGCCTCGCTCTGGGCCAGTGCTCTGGGCGCGACACCCCACGTCTCCCTGACGGAGCACAAGCCGAACCGAATCGCGAATGCGCCTGTTGCACCGTTCCTGTGCCACAGCGCGCACCTGCAGCATCACGTGGTCCGTCGCGGGCCACCGGCATCAGCCGTTCTCGCCTGCAGCTGAGCCCTACCGCACGGCCGCCTGCCGCCATC
>CAJAKT010000443.1 GCA_903940375.1 uncultured bacterium
ACCGCACCGGAGGCATGAGATGGCACGTCTCGCCCAGACTGAGGGTCTGACCGACGACCAGCGCGACATCCTCGCGGCCGTGCATGACTTCGTCGACAACGAGATCATCCCTGTCGCGAATGAGCTCGAGCATGCCGACGAGTACCCGCAGGCGATCGTCGACCAGTTGAAGGAGATGGGCGTCTTCGGGCTGATGATCCCGGAGGAGTACGGCGGCCTCGGTGAGTCGTTGCTGACGTATGCGCTGGTGGTCGAGGAGATCGCTCGTGGCTGGATGCCGGTCAGCGGCGTCATCAACACTCACTTCATCGTCGCGTACATGCTGATGCAGCACGGCACCCAGGCGCAGAAGGACCACTACCTGCCGCGCATGGCGACGGGCGAGGTCCGCGGCGCATTCTCGATGAGCGAGCCGGGCTGTGGATCGGATGTCTCGGCGATCACGAGCAAGGCCGTGCGCGATGGCGATGGCTGGGTGATGAACGGCGCGAAGATGTGGCTGACCAACGGCGGTTCGTCGACGCTGGTCGCTGTCCTCGTGCTGACACCCGGCGAGGCGCCCGAGGGCGCCAGTGTCTACAAGAAGATGTCGACGTTCCTGGTGGAGAAGACGCCGGGCTTCGGCGAGGTCCGTCCCGGCCTGACCATTCCGGGCAAGATCGAGAAGATGGGCTACAAGGGCGTCGATACGACCGAGCTCGTCATGGACAACCTCAAGCTGAGCAACGACGACCTCCTCGGCGGTGAGCCCGGCAAGGGCTTCTACCAGATGATGGACGGCGTCGAGGTTGGCCGCGTCAACGTGGCCGCACGTGCCTGCGGACTGTCCATCCGGGCCTTCGAGCTCGGTGTCGAGTACGCCCAGCAGCGTGTCACGTTCGGCAAGGTCATCGCCGAGCATCAGGCCGTTGCCTTCCGGCTGGCAGACATGGCGGTCAAGGTCGAGGCGGCTCACCAGATGATGGTGATGGCGGCCCGCAAGAAGGACTCCGGCGAGCGCAACGACATGGAAGCCGGGATGGCGAAGTACCTGGCGAGCGAGTACTGCAAGGAGGTCGTGGAGGATTCCTTCCGGATCCACGGCGGCTACGGCTACTCCAAGGAGTACGAGATCGAGCGCCTGTACCGCGAGGCACCCATGCTGCTCATCGGCGAGGGCACTGCGGATATCCAGCGCATGATCATCGCCCGCCGCCTCCTCGAGGACTACAAGACCCGCTCGTGAGCCTCGACCGCGTGATCCCGTGTGCAGGTGCCATCGTCTTCGATGCGGCGGGTCGCATCCTGCTGGTGCGCCGCGCGAACCCGCCGGCGCAGGGCAGGTGGTCCATCCCCGGCGGTCGGGTGGAGGCGGGGGAGAGCCACGAGCAGTCCGTCGTGCGTGAACTCCGCGAGGAGACCGGCCTGGTCGGGACGGTGGTGCGCGAGGTCGGCACAGTCGAGCGCGATGCGCCCGGCGGAGGCACGTACGTCATCCGGGACTTCGTGCTTCATGTCGACGATGCCGATGCCTTGGCTGCCGGCGACGACGCCAGCGACGCGGCGTGGTTCGGCCCCGCGGAACTCTCCTCGGTCGACACCAGCGACGGTCTTGTCGAGACACTGACGGAGTGGGGCCTACTGGAGTCGGCCATGCCCGTCATCGACCTGACTCTGGTCGCCGCCGCCGACGTGGACGAGATTGCGCGCCTGCGCTCGGCACTCCATGACTCCGGCTTCCTGTATGTCACCGGCCACGGAATCCCGACGGAGAAGGTCGCCGGGATCTTCGCGATAGCGCGCGCCTTCTTCGCCCTCCCGCTGGAGGAGCGGCTGGAGCTGGAGAACATCAACTCCCCGCAGTTCCGCGGGTACACGCATCTGGGCAACGAGTACACCAAGGGTGTCGCAGATCAGCGCGACCAGCTCGATGTCGGTCCCGAGCGCGAGGCCCTCGTCCTCACCGACGATGATCCGCGCTACCTGCGCATGGTCGGCCCGAATCAGTGGCCGGCATCCTTACCCGAACTTCGGGTCACGGTGCTCGACTGGTTCGAGGAGGCCAGACGGGTGAGCCTGCAGATCCTGCGTGGTGTCGCGCTGGCCCTGGGGCAGCCGGCGGATTTCTTCGACCCGTGGTTCGATGCCGACACCCACGATCACCTCAAGATCATCCGGTACCCGGGCTCGGCCGTCCGCAGCGGTGACCAGGGTGTCGGTGCCCACAAGGACTACGGGTGGATCGCGCTGCTGCTGCAGGACGATCTGGGTGGTCTGCAGGTGCAGACCCTCGACGGACGCTGGCTGGACGCACCGCCGATTCCCGGCACCTTCGTGGTGAATATCGGCGAGATGCTCGAGATCGTCTCCGGCGGGTATATGCGGGCCACCGTTCATCGCGTCGTAAGCCCGGACACCACCCTCGACCGGATCTCGATTCCGTTCTTCCCGGCGCCTCGGCTCGATGCGATGGTGCCGCGGATCGCCCTTCCGGCTGCACTGGCGGCCCAGGCCCGTGGGGTCGAGGAGGATCCGGAGAACCCGATGCTGCCGACCTACGGGGAGAACACCCTCAAGGGCTGGCTGCGGGCGCACCCGAGGGTCGCCGAGAGGTACTGGTCGGACGTTTAGGGGACAGGATGGTCTTGCATCGCCCTCGTGAGACTGCTTACGGTTGGGTGAGAGGCGAGACTGGGGGGTCGACGTGGCGATGAGCGGACCGCAGGGCCGGCCGCTGATCGGCTGGGCGGCCGTCGCTGTCCTCGTCATCTTCTTCGTCGTTGACGTGAGCTTCAAGTCCGTCATGTTGATTCCGCTGATCTACATCGTCGTCGTCGGCGTGACTGCCCTGACGGCAGGACCGCGGGCCACGGCCGTCGTCGCGAGTATCGCCTTTCTGCTCGCGCTTCTTGCGGGCTTCTTCAACGGCGACCACACCAGCAGGACCTACTGGCTGCGCGTCGCGGTGGTCTGTGTGGTGGCGATCGTTGCGCTGAGCTTCTCCGCCGTTCTCGCCACCCGCGAACGACGGACCTCCGTCGCCGCGGAACGGTTTCGCCTCATCGGCGAGAATGTGTCAGACGTCGTGCTCGTCTGGGGGGCGGACGGGCGCCTGACGTGGGTGTCACCCTCGGTGCTGTCGGTTCTCGGCTGGGAGCCGGAGGACCTGATCGGCCAGGAGGCGTCCGCGCTGCTGGACGAGAGCGAGATCGACCGGATCCGTGCCTACCATCGTAATGTCTACGCACAGGGCGAGGTCTCCGGTCGTATGGAGGCGCGCTACCGCACGGCCGATGGCAGGTACCGGTGGATGTCCGTCGACGGCAGGGCCCAACTCGACGATGCCGGAACGGTGATCGGCGGCATCGAGTCGCTGCGTGATGTGCAGAGCGAGGTCGATGCCCGGACCGCGCTCGTCGAATCGGAGGCGCAGTACCGGCTGCTGGCAGAGAACACGTCCGACATCGTCATCCGGTGGGATGACGGGGCTCGGGTCGT
>CAJAKT010000444.1 GCA_903940375.1 uncultured bacterium
AGGCACTGCGCTGGCTGCTCATGGTCGTCCTCTTCGCGACGGCTCTCAAGCTTCTCGGCGTATCCAGCCTCATTGCTGGCATGATCGCCATCGTGGGCGTGATCACGGTGTCGGTTCTGATCGTCCGGGAACGTCTGCATGTCACGACGTAGGAGATTCCCGGCGGTCGATTACGCCGACCCGAGCGCTCCCCCGCCCCTACGGTTCCCCGAGCGGCGCTTCAGTCCGATCCGCAACATCGGCGTGCGAATCGCCGTAGCGCTCGCTGCTCTTGCCTTCACCACCGTCATCGTCTACACCGAGCAGGGCTGCTACCAGGATCGCGGAGAAATCGGCGGCCTGTCGTGGATCGACTCCTTCTACTACGCCACCGTGTCGCTCTCGACCACCGGCTACGGCGACATCACACCGATCTGCGAGTCATCGCGACTCGTCAATGCCCTTGTCATCACGCCCCTGCGCTTCCTGTTCCTGATCGTCCTGGTCGGCACGACCATCGAGGTGCTCACCCGTCGCACTCGCGAGCAAGTGCGTTCCAACCGCTGGAGGAATCGCGTGAAGGACCACACCGTCATCATCGGATACGGAGTCAAGGGGCGGGCGGCTGCGAGCTCCCTGCGCGACTCGGGCACGCCCGCCAGCGACATCGTCGTCGTCGCTTCCGTCAAGGCAGCGGTCGACGAGGCAACACGTGACGGATTCGTCGGCGTCGTCGGAGACGGACGCCGCGAGGAGGTCCTCACCGATGCCGCCGTCCAGCGAGCGTCCCGGATCGTCGTGGCAACCGACGAGGACGACACGTCGATCCTCGTCACGCTGACGGCACGCCGCCTGGCACCAGACGCCGTCATCGTCGCGGCAGTCCGCGAATCCCAGAACGCCGACATCCTTCGGCAGTCCGGTGCCAACACCGTCATTCCGACAGCGGAGTCCGCAGGTCGACTGATGGGACTCTCGCTGGTCTCCAGCGCCGCCGGCGAGATCATGGAGGACCTGCTTGACTCAGGTCGCGGACTGGAGGTCATTGAGCGCGACATCACCCGCACGGAGCTGGGTCTTTCCCCCGGAGACCTTGACGCTCGCGGTCAGATCGTCTTGGCTGTGATCCGCGCGGGTGTCACCCATCGCTTCGACACCGACTCCATCAGCCGGCTCGAGTCCGGTGATCGACTGGTCGTGATCAGGCACAACTCCGACGAGAGGTAGGCCATGCACGCGATCACGTATGCCGAACCGGGCGGCCCTGAGGTCCTGAAGTGGACGGCGGTGCCCGACCCGACACCCGGACCGGGCGAGGTCATCATCGACGTCGCCGCGACCGCCGTGAACCGCGCCGACCTGCTGCAGCGTCAGGGCAACTACCCGCCGCCGCCCGGTGTATCCGAGATCCTGGGCCTCGAGTGCTCCGGCACGATCAGCTCGGTCGGTGCGGCCATCGGGCTCGACCACATCGGCGAGAAGGTCGTGGCCCTGCTCTCCGGCGGCGGCTACGCCACCAAGGTCGCCGTGCCGATCGGTCAGGTCATGACGGTGCCCACCGGCATCGGCCTGGTCGAGGCCGCTGCGCTTCCCGAGGTCGCGTGCACCGTGTGGAGCAACCTCGACATGGTCGCCAACCTCAGCGAGGGCGAGTGGC
>CAJAKT010000445.1 GCA_903940375.1 uncultured bacterium
CCTCGTCGATGCACGCCTGCTGGTCGGGTGTCTCGACATACGGGAACGCATCCTCGAGCTCACGCTGCCACGGCGTATCCGCACCGAAGGCGTAGCCCTTGCTGGCCTGCCGAGTCGCATACAGCCGTATCAGCTCGCCGGCGATCTGCTTGACCGCCTTGCGTGCGCGACCCTTCGCCTTCTGCCAGTCGGCTCCACCCAGCCGGTGCACCGTCGGTGCCTCACCGCCGACGTACCGGGTGATCAGGTCGAGTTGGTCGGTGGGGACGAACAGCCGGTCCGCGGGCTGGCCGCGCTTGCTGGCCGCGTACTCGAGCACGAGGTACTCACGCTCGGCACCGGCCACCGCGCGCTGCACCATGTCGATGTACTTGCCGACACCGTGCTGCTCGTGGACGACGTAGTCACCGGGCTTGAGGGTCAGCGGATCGATGGCGCGGCGGCGCCTGGACGGCAGTCGGCGCATGTCCTTCGTCGACGACCGCTGACCGACGATGTCGGTCTCGGTGATGACGGTCAGGCCGCATGAGTCCACGACGAAACCGTGCAGCAGCCGGCCCCGCGACACCGTGACGATGCCGGGCTCCGGCACGCCCGAGAGGTCGGGCATCTCGACGACCGGCACCCCAGCGTCGGCCAGTTCCTCGACCATACGGGTGACGGAGCCGTGCCCCTCGGCCAGGAGTGCGACCCGTGATCCAGCGGCGGCCCACTCCTTGACCTCCGCGATGGCACGTGACGAGTCACCGCGATAGGACTCCAGCTCGCGCCCCGGGATGCGGATCCGCTGCCCGGCCAATCGCTCCTCGGGATCGTCCGTCGTCTCGGCATCACTCACCAACGGCGTCAGCCGCCACCACGAGTCACCTCGGGCCGCTGCGATCGCGCGAACATCGTCGAGTTCGCGGTAGCTCGCGGCCGCGAGGTCGATCGGAGTGGTGTTGCCGACGGCCGCGTTATGCCACGACGCCATCAGGAACTCGTGGGCCGTGCGCACGACATCATGTGCACGCCGACGGATCCGCTCCGGCTCGAGCAGCACCACGTGGGCAGTCGTCGGAATGAGTTCGAGCGGTGTCGTCATCGCATCGACGAGCACAGGGGCGAGCGACTCCATGCCCTCGACAGCAATACCCTGCGCGAGGCGATCACACATCTCCGCAAGCATGGGTGAACTCGCGGCAAGGGCCGCCGCACGCGCACGAACGTCGGGAGTCAGCAGGAGCTCGCGCACCGCCGGCGCCCACAGGCCATCCTCGGCAAGCTCGAGCGAGCGCTGGTCGGCCACGGAGAAGGTGCGGATCTCCTCGACCGTGTCGCCCCAGAACTCGACGCGGAGCGGGTGCTCGTCGGTCGGCGGGAAGACGTCGAGGATGCCGCCGCGCACGGCGACCTGTCCGCGGCGTTCGATCAGGTCGTTGCGCTCGTAGCCCAGGCCGACGAGTTCGTCGACCAGCTCGTCAAGCACGACCTCATCACCGACAACAAGGCGCACCGGTGCGACATCGGCGATGGTCGACACGACGGGCTGGAGGAAGGCTCGCACCGACGTGACGAGCACGTCGATGGGCGGAGTCAGCGGATCGATGTCATCCGCATGAGCGAGCCGACGCATGATCGCGACGCGACGGCCGACGGTGTCCGACGAGGGCGACAGCCGCTCGTGCGGCAGCGTCTCCCACGACGGGAAGACGGCCACTCGCGCGGACGGAAGCAGGTCCGGCAGGGCACTCGCGATGTCCTCGGCCTCTCGACCCGTCGCCGTGACGACCACGACCGGGCCTGATCCGGTGCGGTGCGCGGTCAGGTGCGCGACAAGGAGCGGGTGCAGCGACGAGGCCGCCTCGACCGTTGTCCCGGTGCCCGCCGCCGCGAGATCGCGCACGGCCTCGAACCCGGCGTCGCCGCCGAGGCAGGTGAGCAGGCCCGAGAGGTTCACGAACGGGCGCGTCGGAGGGCGTCGCGCAGCAGGTCCACCAAGGCCGGATGGCTGACCGTGAGGTCGGTGACGTACGGCGGCATCGCGTTGAACAGCACCGCCGAACCGTCAACATGCGAGGGCACGAAGCCGTAGTGGCTGGCCACGCCGTAGGGCGCGGCAACATCCCACTCGTAGAAGCCGGTGTCATGCACGTAGGCCTCGGCGCGCCCGGCGATGATCTCGTTCACCTTTGCACCGACCGATCCGACGTCGATGATCTCCACGCCCTGGTCGGTGATGCCGGCCTCGGCCAGCGATGCCGCGAGCAGCTCAACGGCCGCGGGAAGCGTTGCCGGCGGACGGCTGCGAGAGGCGACGATCCGGATCGGGCGGTCAGTCGGCAGAGGAGCCGGCGCATCGACGACGTCGAGCACCGAGCGGGTGAGCCCCTGTGCCGGGAGGTCGACGGTGCATGCCGACAGGATCGCGCCTGCTGGCTCCCACAGGGCGATGTGCACGGCGAAGTCGGCGCGGCCCTGGCCGTACTCATAGGTGCCGTCGAGCGGGTCGACGATCCACAGTCGCTGAGCCGTGAGCCGCGCATCATCGTCCTTGCCCTCCTCGCTGAGGATGGCGTCGCCGGGACGTGCGGCCGTCAGCCGCTCCATGATCAGTTCGTGCGCCTGACGATCACCCTGCTTGCGCAGGGAGTTGGCCGCGTCCTTGTCATCGATCGGGCCGAACGTCGAACGCAGCTCGAGCAGCAGTTGGCCGGCCTCCTGCGCGACGTCACGGGACAGCTCGGCATCGGATCGCGTGGGCATCGTCTCTCCTCGTTCGTGCGGTCAGGCCGGGCCGGTGTTGAAGCGGTTCTGGGTGATGTCGAGACCATCGGTCATCAGGCTTTCGACCGCATCCGCTGATCGCTGCACGACCTCTGCAAGATCTGCACGCTCAGCGGAAGCAAACGGCTTCAGCACATAGTCCGCGGGATCCTGCCGGCCCGGGGGCCGCCCGATCCCGACGCGGACCCGGTAGAAGTCGCCGGTACCGAGCGCCTTGCGGATGCTCTTGAGGCCGTTGTGCCCGTTGTCGCCGCCACCGAGCTTGACGCGAATCGTCGTGAACGGGATGTCGAGCTCGTCGTGCACGACGATCAGCCGCTCCGGCTCGACACCGTAGAAGCCCATGATCGCCTTGACCGGGCCGCCCGACTCGTTCATGAACGACAGCGGCTCGACGAGCACCAGATGCGTCATCGATCCCGGCATACCGAACTTGCCCTCCGCCGCGAGCGCGTGACCGCGCTTGTGACGTGCGAGCTTGGCGCCGATCTGGTCAGCGAGCAGGTCGGTGACGAGGAACCCGACGTTGTGCCGGGTGGCCGCATACTCCGGGCCCGGGTTGCCGAGCCCGACGACCAGCCACGGGCTGCTGGACAAGGGGAAGAACTACTCCGCGGGCGCGTCGGCCGCTGCCCCGGCGGCCTCAGCGGCTGCCTCGACATCGGCTTCGTGCGCAGCGGCGTCGGCGTACTCCTCGGCCTTGTGCTCGGCGTCGGACACGGCGTGCTTGGCGGCCGCAGTGGCATCCTCGCCACTGGCGACGGCGGCCTCGAGGGCCTGAACGACCGATGCGGCGTCCATGCCGGCTTCCTCGGCTGCGGCGGTCGCGGCCTTGATGGCGTCAGCCATGTCGGAGCGGTCCTGGGCCTCAGCCTTGGTGATGATGACGAGGTCGATGTGCTCGAGGTTGCGCTTGACCGGGTCGCGCTGGACGTCGCGCGGCTTCACGAGCAGGGTGCCGCCATCGATGCTCACGGAGAGCACGACGCGCGGGCGACGCAGGGCCAGGTTGAGATCGTGCTCGGGAAGGGCGACGTGGACCAGCTCGGTGCCCGAGCCGTAGATCACGGCGGGGATGTTGCCCTCACGGCGGATCCGGCGGGCTGCGCCCTTGCCGAAGTCGGAACGGGGGACAGCGGTCATGGCAACGGTGGTCACTTCAGGAACTCCTCGGTCATCGTCGGTCACCTCGGCAACGCTGGTAGGCGCCGACCACGTCGATCACGGTGCTTTTCCGGCCGCACGATCAGTGCGGTGAAGCGGCACCCTCGCCGAGGGTTGACCAGAGTCTAACCCCTAGTGGGATGAGGCCACCGGGGTGGTCGACTCGTCCTCGAACATGCTGGTCACGGAGCCATCCGTGAAGACCTCTGTGATGGCCTTGGCCAGGATCGGGGCGATCGACAGGACCGTGAGCTTCTCGAACTGCCGTTCCTCGGGAATCGGCAGCGTGTTGGTGACCACGACCTCGGAGATCCGGGACTCCTGGAGGCGCTCCCTGGCCGGGTCGCTGAGGATCGCGTGGGTCGCCGCGACGATGACATCGGCCGCCCCATTGTCAAAGAGGGTCTCGGCCGCCTTCACGATCGTGCCGCCGGTGTCGATCATGTCGTCGACAAGGACGCACACGCGATCACGGACGTCGCCGACGACCTCGAAGACCCGGACCTGGTTCGGGATGTCGGGGTCGCGGCGCTTGTGGATGATCGCCAGCGGAGCACCGAGGATGTCGGTCCAGCGCTCGGCCACGCGCACGCGGCCCGCATCCGGGGACACGACGGTGATGCGGGAGCGATCGACCTTCGACGCCACATGCTTCGCCAGCAGCGGCATGGCGAAGAGGTGGTCGACGGGGCCGTCGAAGAAGCCCTGGATCTGCGACGTGTGCAGGTCGACCGTCATGAGTCGATCGGCACCGGCGGTCTTGAACAGGTCGGCGATGAGACGAGCGGAGATGGGCTCGCGGCCGCGGTGCTTCTTGTCCTGACGCGCGTAGCCGTAGAAGGGCACGACCACGGTGATGCGCTTGGCCGATGCACGCTTCAGCGCATCGACCATGATCAGCTGCTCCATGATCCAGGTGTTGATCGGTGTCGTGTGGCTCTGCAGCACGAACGCATCACAGCCGCGCACTGACTCCTGGAAGCGCACGAAGATCTCGCCGTTCGCGAAGTCGTAGGCCATCGTCGGCGAGAGCGGGATCCCGAGGTTCTCCGCGACCTCCTGAGCAAGCGCCGGGTACGAGCGACCGGCAAGCAGCACGAGGCGCTTCTGATTGGGAACCAACATCTGTGACACCGGGGGCTCCTACGCTGGTCGGGTTGGGTTGTCGTGCTCTGGTCCGTCGGCCCGGGCGGCCGCCTCCGCTGCCGCCGAGCCGGGGCGCTTGCGGGCGACCCAGCCCTCGATGTTGCGCTGACGAGCGCGCCCCACCGCCATGGCGCCCGGCG
>CAJAKT010000446.1 GCA_903940375.1 uncultured bacterium
CAGTTCGGCGAGGCCGACCAGCCGGATGCCGGTGATCTCGTCCTGCAGGGCCAGGGCGCCGAGCGCAGCGGTGGTCAGGACCTGCGCGCCGGTCTCGTAGGGGCCCAGCCAGGTCACGTCGACCGTGACGGTCAGGCGACCGGCCTTGGGGGAGTACTGCCGCAGGGCGACATGGTGCGCCGAACTCGGGTCGTCGGCCTCGAGGAGATCGAGATCCGACGGCGGACGCGCACCCTCGGCGCGAGCGACGTCGGTGCCGTCGGTGACCCACCAGTCATGCCACAGGCCGCGCTCGGATGCCTTGCGCAGCCATGCCGCTACCGCGACCTCGTCATCGGCGTCGAGCGGGCCGACGAGGTCCTGCAGGTCGGTCGCGATCGCGGTGAGCGGCCCTGCCGGGGCGGCCCCGCGGAGCCAACGGCCGTGACGCGACGGGCCACTGACAAGTGAGAGCGAGGCGATGCGCGCGTCAGTGTCGATGCGGCGGGTGAACTCGCTGAGCCGATCCATCGTCAGCAACGCCGGATCGCCGATCACGACGAGCGTGCGCCCGTGGCGGGATCGGATGGTCGCGGGCGTCGCCGCGGATTCGTCGGTCACAGCGCCTCGTAGATGCGGGCGAGGTCCTGATTGAGTGCGGGGGAGTAGTACGGATCGACGGGGTACTCGGCCGCCCACCGCTCGCGGAACAACTGCGCCTCCGCGGGATCGGACTTCTTGCGTGCCATCGTCGCGCCCTCGTAGTGGGTGAAGTGTGCGTAGGGCGTCCACGCTACGCGATGACCGGCCTGGTGGGCCCGCAGGCAGAAGTCCACGTCGTTGTAGTCCCGGGCGAATGCCTCGTCGAAGCCACTGATCTCGTCGAACACCGATGTGCGCACCAGCATCGCCGCCGCTGTGACGGCGAGGTAGTTGCGGGGGGTGAGCGTCGAGCCGAAGTAGCCGGGGTCCTTGCCCGGCTTGGCGATCCAGCAGTGCGTCGGGCCACTGGGCAGCAGCACCATCCCGGCATGCTGGAAGCGACCGTCGGGGTAGGTGAGCTTGCAGCCCACGATGCCGACTCCGTTGATCTGCCCGAGTTCGAGCATGCGGGTCACAGGATTCGGCTCGGCCACGGTGGTGTCGTCGTTGAGGAGGAGCAGGTAATCGCCCGTCGCCGCCGCACGTCCGGTGTTGATCGCTTCTGAGAAGTTGAACCGCTCGGTGCGGTAGACGACGTGCTTCAGCGTGTGCTTGCCGTGCAGGTCGACGCGAACGTCGGGGATGACGCCCGTGGTCACGACGATGATCTCCAGCGTCGCGCTCGTCTCGTTCGTCATCAGTGAGTGCACGGCATCGTCAATGAAGCGTGCGGTGCCGGCATCGTTCGGTGTACCGATCGTCGGGATGATCACCGACACGACCGGGTCGCCGTCAACGCGCGGGTGCACCTCGTTGAGCCCGCGCGTTCGACTCGGGGTGACGACTCCGCCCGTGAACGCGCGGTCGAGGTGCGCCTGCTGCGCTCGCGCGCCTGCGTCCTGGGCCCACGGCTTCGCATCGATCGTCAGCGCGGTCGACTCCGCCCATGCCCGCCAGTGGTAGTACGGCCGCGCAAGATGCACCACGCGATCAAGTGTGGGCAGCAGCCGCAGCGCGAGGTCGAAGTCCTGCGCGCCATCCATCTCGGTGCGCAAGCCGCCGATGGCTTTCACTGCCTCGGTGCGGAAGATCGTGAAGTGGCACAGGTACATCTGCGTGAGCAGCAATTCGGGACTGAAGTCCGGCTTGGCGTACAGCTCGTAATGCTCACCGCGGGGATTGACCTTGTCCTCGTCGGAGTACACCGCATCGGGGAAGGCATTCTCTTCGAGCGCGCGGCAGAAGGCATCGATGCAACGCCTGTCGAGGATGTCGTCGTGGTCGAGCATCCCGACGTAGTCGCCGGTCGCCAGAGCCAACGCAGCGTTGAGTGCCGAGGAGATGCCTCCGTTCTCCTTGCGCACCAGCACAATTCGCGCGTCACCCTCGTGCTGCTGGGCGAAGGCGGCAAGGAACTCGGTTACCTCGGGCTTTGTCGAACCGTCATCGGCCACGACCAGTTGCCAGTTGCGCGCCTGCTGTTCGATCACCGACTCAAGGCATTCGCGCAGGAACTTCACCGGCGGGTTGTAGACCGGCACGATGATCGAGATCGTGGTGAGGTAGCTCGTCGTTCCCGGCACGACCTGAGCCGCATCGACCAGCCAGGCCTTGTACTGCTTGCCGATATTGCGCTCGTACACCTTGCGCTTGACCCACCGCTTGACGCGGCCGGCCCGACGCTTCGCCTTGATGAGCGGATTCGACTCGGAGACCATGGCGATCAGTCGAAGGTGATCTCGACGGGGAGGTCGATCAGGCCCTGCCCGATCTCACCGCGGGGGCTGCGTACGGCGAACTCGACCGCGTCGTTCCACGAGTCGAGCAGCTTGGTGCCGGTGTAGTCGAAGACATCCACATGCACCCGGTAACGGCCCGGCAGCAGGGGGTTACCGGTGATGGCCATCGACACGGTGTGGTCACCCTGGATGGTCCCAAAGTCGACGCCCCAGCGGTGGTTGCTGAGCATCGAGACCAGTGTGCCGGAATCGTGCTGCAGGGCGATGCGCACATTCGGCCCGAGCGTCGGAACCGTCGCTGTGATGCCGAGTCGGATCTGGAAGGTCGTGTCGGTCTCTGCATGGCTCAGGGGAGCGCCAGTCAGGTCGGTGATCGTCGCGGTGGTGACGTGCACGCTCTGGTCACCCGCGCGGACGCTCTCGTCGTCCTCACCACGCACGGCTGCGACCATCGGATTGCGAGCCGACTCTTCCGCGTTGACCCGTCGCAGGTACGAGGCAATCGTCTCGACCGCAGGACCGTGCTCCTGCACGACACCGCGCTCGAGCCAGGCGATCTCGTCGCACAGTCCTTCGAGCTGCCCGAGACCGTGACTGACAACAATGATCGTGCGCCCCGACCGACGCAGCGCATACAGGTGGTCGAAGCACTTGCGCTGGAACTCCTCATCGCCGACAGCAAGCACTTCGTCGACGAGCAGGACGTCGGGCTTCATGTGCACCGCAACGGAGAACCCGAGGCGCACGTACATCCCGCTTGAGTAGTGCTTGACTGGATCGTTGATGAAGTCGCCGAGGCCGCTGAACTCGATGATCTCCTCTGTGACGGCAGAGATCTCCTTGCGCGGCATGCCCAGGATCGAGCCGTTGAGCGCGATGTTCTCGCGTCCGGTCATGTCCGGGTGGAAGCCCGCACCCAGCTCGATCAGCGCCGCGACGCGACCCTGGGCGGTGATGGAGCCCTCGCTCGGACGGTAGATGCCGCCGATCATCTTCAGCAGAGTCGACTTGCCCGAACCGTTGTGCCCGATCAGCCCGTAGACACTGCCCTTGGGGATCTGCAGCGTGACATCACGCACGGCCCAGAAGTCCTCGGAGTTGCGCGCGCGGCCGCGCACGATCCGCTCCTTGAGCGAGTTGCGGCGATCGGTGTGGCGCTGGAAGCGCTTCCCGACACCGCGCAGGTCGACGGCGGGCTCGGCGGAGGTCTGAGTCACAGCATCTCCCCGATGTCCTCGCTCCA
>CAJAKT010000447.1 GCA_903940375.1 uncultured bacterium
CCGCTCATGCTCGAAGACCCCGTGATGCCCGATACCGCGGATCCCGCTGATGACGATCTGATCACTCACCCTGGCTCCCCCTTCGCCAAGCGGCAGCAACACGCACCGCATCGCGACTGCGCTGCACATCATGCACGCGGACAGCCCACACGCCCAGGCTGGCCGCGACCGCCGTGACGGCATCGGTTGCGGCATCGCGCTGGTCGACGGGACGCGGCTCACCCGACGGGTCCGCGAGGACCGAGCCGAGGAATCGCTTGCGCGATGCGCCGACGAGAACGGGGAACCCCATCTCGAGAAGTTCGGGCAGGCGCTGCAGCAGCAGCCAGTTGTGGTCAGCCTCCTTGGCGAAGCCGAGCCCCGGATCGAGGACGATCGACTCACGGGCGACACCCGCCGCGAGCGCACCGTCAACCCGCTCACTCAGTTCGCGCATCACGTCGACGACGACATCGTCGTAATGCGCGAGATCGGCCATCCGGTCGCTGTGACCACGCCAGTGCATGATCACGTAGGGCACGCCGAGCTCCGCGACGGTCTCGTACATGCGCGGATCCGCGAGGCCGCCGCTGACATCGTTGACGACGCAGGCACCAGCCGCGACGGCCGCTGCCGCGACATCAGCCCGCATGGTGTCGATGCTGACGGGCACGCCTAGAACGCCAAGCCCTGCAACAACGGGCAGCACCCGCGCGAGTTCCTCCTCGAGGGGCACCCGCTGCGCACCCGGCCGGGTCGACTCGCCCCCGATGTCGATGAGGTCGGCGCCATCGGCATGCATCTGGATGCCATGCGCGACCGCTCGGTCAGCCCCGAGGAAGTCGCCACCGTCGGAGAACGAGTCGGGAGTGACATTGAGGACGCCGACGACGGCCGCGCGTTCGAGGGTGGCCAGTGGGACCGGCAGGCCGCTGGGCCGTCGGATGACCGCGGCGGTCATCGACCCAGGATGAGCGACATGGCCTCCGCGCGCGTGGCTGGATCACGCAGGCTGCCACGCACGGCGCTGGTCACGGTCTTGGCACCGGGCTTGCGGACGCCGCGCATCGACATGCACAGGTGCTCGGCCTCCATCACGACGATGGCACCGCGCGGCTGCAGGATACGCACGAGCGAGTCGGCCACCTGCGTGGTGAGCCGCTCCTGCACCTGGGGGCGCTTCGCGAACACGTCGACGAGCCGCGCGAGCTTCGAGAGCCCCGTGATGCGCCCGCTCTCGTTCGGGATGTACCCGATGTGAGCGACACCGTGGAACGGGACGAGGTGGTGCTCGCATGTGCTGTAGAGCTCGATGTCCTTGACGAGGACCATCTCGTCATGGCCCAGGTCGAACGTCGTGGCCAGCACTTCATCCGCCGTCATGTAGAGACCACGGAACATCTCCGCGTACGCACGTGCCACGCGAGCGGGAGTCTCCAGGAGGCCATCGCGGGACGGGTCCTCACCGATGGCGACGAGCAGGTCGCGAACGGCCTGCTCAGCAGCCACGGCGTCGAAGGGCCGCGCGGGCTGATCGTCCGGGATCGAGACGGCGTTGATGCCGCTCATGCCGGGTCACTCACCTCGGGGGCATCGTCCGCGTCCTCGACAATGACCTCTGTCTCGGTCTCGACCATGACCTGGCCGTTCGAGGACGCATGACCGTTCGATGCGACACCGGGCGGCGTGGCCACGGGGCCACGCTCGTCGGGACGGCGTCGAGCGGAGCCGGTCCACGCGGGACGCGGCTGGCGCAACTCAAGCTCGGCGAACACCTCTTCGATCTCCGCCTTGTCGAGCGTCTCGCGCTCGAGCAGGGCCACGACCATCGCGTCGAGCACGTCGCGGTTGGCCACGAGGACGTCGTAGGCCTCCTGATGCGCGGTCTCGATGAACGCCCGCACCTCCTCGTCGATCGCCGCGGCGACCTCTTCGGAGTAGTCGCGGATATGGCCCATGTCGCGGCCGAGGAAGACCTCGCCCTGCTCCTGGCCGTAGCGGATCGCACCGAGGCGCTCGGTCATGCCGTACTGCGTGACCATCGCACGCGCGACGGCCGTTGCCTTCTCGATGTCGTTGGAGGCACCGGTGGTCGGATCGTGGAAGATCAGTTCCTCCGCCGCGCGGCCGCCGAGCATGTAGGCAAGCTGGTTGAGCATCTCGCTGCGCGTGGTGGAGTACTTGTCCTGGTCGGGCAGGACCATCGTGTAGCCGAGTGCACGTCCACGCGGCATGATCGTGATCTTGTGGACCGGGTCG
>CAJAKT010000448.1 GCA_903940375.1 uncultured bacterium
ATGTGTCAACAAACGCACCACCATCCACATCAATTGCACGACCGCTCCCGTTGAACGCCCAGCCCGCCCCTTCTCCCTGCTGAGCAGCCCGCTGCTACCGGAACGTGGCCAGTTCGACGGGGTGGTCGGTTCGGTTCGAGCCCGACGGGGTGGACCGAAGGACGCGCATCGCCGTCCTCTCGAGAAGTCGGTATCTGGCCTCGCGAACCTCAGCGGGGACGGGATCGTCCGAACGGGGCCGCGCGCGCATCTCATCGATCCGCGCGGAGATCGTGGAGCCCCCGCCATCCCTGCCAGCGACGAGATCGGCGAACGTGAGGATCTCCGCCGCCGGTCCGGGAACCGGATCGATAACGGCGAGATGGTGGTCGGCCCCGTAGTACGGCGCGAGAACGGACGCGTAAGAGTGATGGGCGACGAGTCGGACGACCACGTCCGGCCACCCACCCCGGGCCAGGTGCAGAGCTCCGTCGAGCGGATGGAAGCCCGTTGCGGCCAGAGACTCTGCGTAGCCGATGTCGTGCAGCCAGGCAGCGGCGAGCAGCGCCTCCGCCATTTCCGGGTCGAATTGCCGGGCCACCCGGCTGGCCGCCACGGCGGTCGCCTTGCAGTGGGCCAGTCGCAGCTCATCGCGGCCCAGAACGGCGCTCGCAACCCGTTGCGCTGACAGGACCATCGGCGAGTGAGCGGCATCCATGGCATCAGTCTTGGCCAGGCCGCCTCCGAATGGGGTCGCGAAGACCTGCCGTTCGTCGGGAGTTCGCGAGGCTTTCACCGCCTGTTGCTCGGCCGCTTGCCCGCTGATCGATATCGGCACATACCGTCGCTTATGGAGAGGACGGTGCGCTGTGAACGAGTGGATTGCCCGGGTGATGCCCTTGCCCGTGCGCGTGGACACGCTCACGCCTCCGTCGCAGGTGCGGGAGATCGCCCGCTTCCGCCTTCGGATCGGCTCGCCGCAGTCGCGGATCGGCACCCGAATGCCCGGCCCTCGCGCTGCTGCGATGGATGTGGGACCGGTGCGCGTGCTGGCATTCGATTCCGTGAATCCGGCCGGGGGAGTGGGCGGCTCGCTCGACTCTGACCAGGCGGCCTGGCTTGTGCGGCAGCTGGACTCTTCGAAGGACCGGTACGTCGTGATGGCCAGCCACGACTCGAGCCTGACGATGAGCAGTGATGCGAGCGGCGCGGGTGAGCCAGCGCGGGTACTCGGTGACGAGGTGTCGTCCATCCTGCTCGCGCATGCATCGGTCATCGCGTGGGTCTCCGGAACGCTGCACCACAGGGCGGGTCGGCGGCACGGGGATGCCAGCCATGGGTTCTGGGAGGTGCCGGGTTCGACGGACGGACGTGATGCACCGCTGGCGGGCGGACTGTCCATCTCGGTTCGGGAGGACCGGCGGGCGCTGATCATGCGTGGTGCACTCGCGTCCGAACGCGGACCGGTGTGGGAACTGCGGGATCCGCTCGCGCCGGTGGCTACCGAAGCAGATCGGACAGTTCGGCCAGTCGCTCTGCATTGACGGAGTACCAGGCCCATGTGCCGCGGCTCTCGCGCTCGACGAGGCCGGCCTTGGTGAGCACGCCCAGGTGATGGCTCACCGTCGGCTGGGAGAGCCCGAGCGGCACGGTGAGATCACAGACGCAGGACTCGCCGCCGGGGCTGGACTTGAGCAGGGCGAGCAGCTGCAGCCGTGCCGGATCGGCGACGGCCTTGAGCAGCCGGGCGACGGACTCGGCCGTGTCGCGGTCCATCGGTGCGGTCAGCCCACTCGGGCAGCAGGAGGTCGTCATCCGGTCCCCTTCGCATTGCATTGACAGGCATCTATCTATTCGGCAGACTACTGCATTGACGATCATCGATCAATCCCTGCGAAGGAGCAGCATGTCCCGCGTGCAGCTGGCCCTGAATGTGTCCGACCTGGAGGCGTCCATCGCCTTCTACACCCAGTTGTTCGGCACGGAGCCGCACAAGCGTCGCCCGGGGTACGCGAACTTCGCGATCACCGAGCCTGCGCTGAAGCTCGTGCTGATCGAGGTCCCGGCAGATGAGCGGGGCACGGGGACGGTGGGCGCCCTGAACCACCTCGGGATCGAGGTGGCCGACGCGACCTCGGTAGCGGCGCATGCTGATCGACTTCGTGATGCCGGTCTGGCTCCGCAGGACGAGATGGACACGACCTGCTGCTACGCCCTGCAGGACAAGGTGTGGGTGCATGATCCGGCCGGTGCGCCGTGGGAGGTCTACACGATCAAGGACGACAACCCGACGGTGGCCGACGGGCTGATGGTGCTGTCGAGCGAGCGCGCGGCCTGCTGCACGCCTGATGCGGCAGGAGTGTCGGCATGCTGACGAAGCCCAGCGTCCTGTTCGTCTGCGTGCACAACGCGGGTAGGTCGCAGATGGCTGCGGCTTACCTGACCCATCTGGCCGGTGACCGCATCGAGGTGCGGTCGGCGGGGTCTGCTCCGGCCAGCAGCGTCAACGCGGCCGTGGTCGAGGCACTTGCGGAGGAGGGCATCGACATCTCCGCCGAGGTGCCCAAGGTGCTCACTGTCGATGCGGTTCGCGAGTCCGACGTCGTTATCACGATGGGCTGCGGCGACGTATGCCCGATCTTCCCGGGCAAGCGGTACGAGGACTGGGTCCTTGAAGACCCGGCTGGTCAGGGCGTCGAGTCCGTGCGGCCGATCCGCGACGAGATCCGGGCACGCATCGAGGCTCTCATCGCCGAGATCGCACCTTCGTCGTGATGTCCTCGTCACCGACGGCCGATGATCTGGAGGACGAGGCCGTCCTGCAACGGCTGTCGGTCCTCGACCGCTTTCTGCCGGTCTGGATCCTGGCCGCGATGGCGTTCGGGCTGCTCCTCGGCCGGTTCGTGCCTGGTGTGCAGTCGGCCCTGGACGCCGTCAAGGTCGGCCAGACCTCACTGCCGATCGCCCTCGGACTCCTGCTGATGATGTATCCCGTCCTCGCCAAGGTGCACTACGAGGACATGGGCCACGTCACGGGCGACCGCCGCCTGCTGTGGCTGTCCCTGCTCCTCAACTGGGTGATCGGCCCCGCGCTCATGTTCACCCTCGCCTGGGTGTTCCTCGCCGACCAGCCGGCCTTCCGCACGGGCCTCATCGTGATCGGCCTGGCCCGATGCATCGCGATGGTGCTGATCTGGAACGACCTCGCCTGCGGCGACGGTGAGGCGGCTGCGCTGCTGGTCGCCATCAACTCGGTCTTCCAGATCGTGGCGTACGCGCTGCTCGGCACCTTCTACCTCAAGATCCTGCCTGGCTGGCTGGGGCTGGACACCCAGGACGTGCAGTTCTCCACGTGGGACATCACCAAGGCCGTCCTCATCTTCCTGGGCATCCCGCTCGTCGCCGGCTACCTGACCCGGCGCATCGGGCTCCGCACGAAGGGGCGCCAGTGGTACGACACGGTATTCCTCCCGCGCATCGGGCCGTTCGCGCTCTACGGGCTGCTCTTCACGATCGTCGTGATGTTCGCGCTGCAGGGCGATGCCATCCTCGGCGATCCGGCATCCGTGGTGCAGATCGCCCTCCCGCTCCTCGTCTACTTCGCCCTCATGTGGAGCGTGTCCTTCTTCCTCGGCTACCGCGCCCGGCTCGGCTACCCGAAGACCGCCACCCTCGCCTTCACCGCGGCGGGCAACAACTTCGAACTGGCGATCGCCGTGAGCATCGGGGTCTGGGGAGTCACCTCAGGTCAGGCGCTCACGGGCGTCATCGGGCCGCTGATCGAGGTGCCGGCCCTCGTCGGACTCGTCTACGTGTCGCTGTGGCTGCGTCGCCGACTGGCCGCCTGAGCCTCCTCAAGCAGGGCTCCAGTGGGGTTCATCTGCTGTTCACCTTGGATAGGCCTCTCGTTGGGGGTTCCGAGAACTTTCGTCCACCTGCTGCCATCAGGGTGGGGGCATGTCGTCGACCGATACCCAAGAGTTCCGCGATCTTCAATCGGCGGCCACCTCGCACCGCGGCGATCGGGTCTTCAACCGCATCGTGACCGCGGCGGCATTCTCCGCTCTCGTGGTGCTGGCGGGCATCGCGATCTTCCTGGGTCTGCAGACCATCTCGGCGTTCCAGTCGCAGGGAATCTCCTTTCTGACG
>CAJAKT010000449.1 GCA_903940375.1 uncultured bacterium
GCACCAGGATGCGACTGTTCTCGTCCAACCAGATTGCCATTGCGACTAGCCCTGCTTCCCGGCCTTGCGCGTGGCGGCCAGTTCGGCCACCCGTCGCGCTGCGCCATCCATGGTGTCGACCAGCTCGATGAGTTCGTGCTTGGCATCAATGAGGATCCGACGACCCTCGTCAGCGTTGTTGCCGTCAATGCGGCAGACGAGCGGCTTGGTGACCGGCTCGCCCTTCGCCTCGAGCATCGCCATCGCCTGGATGATGCCGTTGGCGACGGCGTCGCAGGAGGTGATGCCGCCGAAGACGTTGACGAAGACCGCCTCGACCTCTGGGTCGTTGAGGACAATGTCGAGCCCGTTCGCCATGACGTCGGCACTGGCGCCGCCGCCGATGTCGAGGAAGTTCGCCGGCCTGATGCCACCGAACTCCTCGCCCGCGTAGGCCACGACGTCCAGGGTGCTCATCACGAGCCCGGCGCCATTGCCGACGATGCCGACCTCGCCCTCGAGCTTCACATAGTTCAGGTCGAACTCCGCTGCGCGCAGCTCGATCGGGTCGGTGTTGTCGCGGTCGACGAAATCCGCATGGGATGCGTGCCGGTAGTGGGCGTTGTCGTCGAGCGTGACCTTGCCATCCAGCGCGAGGACGGTGCCGGTGGGCGTCAGCACGAGCGGATTGACCTCGACGAGGGTTGCATCCTCCTCGACCAGGACACGCCACAGCTTCTGGAGGATGTCCTCGATCTGGGCCCGGGTGGCCTCAGGGAAGCCCGCCGCCTCGACAATCTCGCGTGCCTTCTCCGGCGTGCAGCCCTCGAGTGCGTCGACCCGGATCATGGCCAGTTCATCGGGGCGCGTCGCCGCGACCTCCTCGATGTCGACGCCGCCGGCAACGCTCGCCATCGCCAGGAAGGAGCGGTTGGCGCGGTCGAGCAGGAACGACACGTAGTACTCCTCGGCGATGTCGCTCGCCTCGGTGACCAGCACCTTGTAGACCGTGTGGCCCTTGATGTCCATGCCGAGGATGTCGGTGGCCTTCGCCTTGGCATCCTTCGGGTCGGTGGCCAGCTTCACGCCGCCAGCCTTGCCACGTCCGCCGACCTTGACCTGCGCCTTGACGACGACGGCAGAACCGATCTTGCGGGTGGCCTCATGTGCCGCATCGGGAGTCGAGCAGACCTCGCCGGCCGTGACCGGGACGTTGTGCTTCCCGAACAGGTGCTTGGCCTGGTACTCGTACAGATCCACGGCGACTCCTCAGTTCAACCACTAAGTACTAGGACATCAAAGCAACAGGGTTCACGCGAGCCTACCGAGCGCGGATACCCGCAGTCACGGCCGAGTGATGTGATCTTGGACCCACTGAACGATCTCGTGAGTGGTCGTGCCGGGCGTGAAGATCCGTGCCACGCCCATCTCCTCGAGAACGGGGATGTCGTCGTCGGGGATGATCCCGCCCCCGAAGACCAGGATGTCGGTCGCGTCCTTGGCCTTCAGCAGGTCCATGACCTCGGCGAACAGGGTCAGGTGGGCTCCCGAGAGAACGGACAGGCCGATGATGTCGGCGTCCTCCTGGATGGCCGCATCCACAATCTGGGCCGGCGTCTGGTGGAGTCCGGTGTACACGACCTCGATGCCGGC
>CAJAKT010000450.1 GCA_903940375.1 uncultured bacterium
ACATCGTCGGAGATGTCTCGGGCGACACCGACACGCAAGGCCGCATCGTTCGACGACAGGAGCGCACCTCGACACTTCGGCGGACCGCGGATGACTCCGACCCCGTCGAGCGCGTCGTCGTCGCGAATGCGACCAAGCTGGCGGTCGTCACCGCGACCATCGATCCTGAGCCACGCACCGGGCTCATCGACCGAGCCGTCGTAGCAGCACTCGATGCCGGCATCGAGCCGCTGCTCATCCTGACCAAGACCGACCTGAAGCCGGCCGATGAACTCTTCGCGCTCTACGGCCCCCTTGACCTGCCGGTGTTCATGATCACGGGCAAGCGGGTCCCGGACGAGCTTCGCGTGGCTCTCGAAGGCGAGGCCACCGTGCTGGTGGGTCACTCGGGTGTCGGCAAGTCAACCCTCGTCAACAACCTCATCCCCTCCGCCGAGCGCACGATCGGGCGAGTCAACACCGTCACCGGTCGTGGACGGCACACCTCGACCAGCGTGGTCGCACTGCATCTGCCGACCGGCGGCATCATCATCGACACGCCCGGCATCCGGTCATTCGGTCTCGCACATGTCGATGTGAGCCGCGTCATCCAGGCCTTCCCCGATCTCGGAGCGCTGACCGCCGGCTGCCCACGAGCGTGCTCACATGATGAGCCCGACTGCGCGCTCAGCAACCTGGACGAGCTGGATGCCGACGTCGACCAGACGAATCTGGCCACGCGGATCGACTCGCTTCGCCGCCTGATCAGGAGCCGAAGCGCACCCGCGGAAGACGAATCAGCGTTCTAGCCCGCCTTCTGCGCATTGCTCATGATCGGCTCCCACACTGCCCTTGCCCCTGAGTCGCCGACACGGAAAGTCCAGTACACGGCGGCCAGGGACGCGATCACCACCACGCCGGCGAGCAGGATCAGCCACATCGGCCTGGACTTGTTGGCCGGGATCCCGCGGTCGAAGAGCCAGAACACCAGGACGAGCAGGAAGAGCCCACCCGCAACAAGCGGCATCACATCGCCAAGGTCCACGTGGGGTTGCGGCGAGCCCACATGCCGGGCAAGTTGCTCACCCGACTCCTTCGCCACAACGCAACTGGCCGCGGCGACGAACCCGACAATGACGACAAGGGTGCCGAACCGTCGGGAGAAGTCGGGGCGCACTGCCATGAGGATCGCGCCCAGGGCCGTCAGCGGCACGAGCACGACCGCCGCATGAACCACCAGTGCATGGACAGGGATTCCGCCGATGGTGTCGAGGAACGCGCTCACGGCGCAACTCTATGCACGGCCGTCGCTGTTTCGGGCAATCCCCACGCGGGCCTGCCCGCCCGATAGGTTTCCTACGTGACCGACGATGCCCTGACAGCAGACCTCGCCTTCGCCCTCAGCCTTGCCGACCTCGCCGACGGCATCGCCATGGCCAGCTTCCGCTCCGCCGATCTTGTCGTCGAGACGAAGCCCGACCTGTCGCCCGTCTCCGATGCGGATCGCGCGGTCGAGCGGGCCATCCGCGACGAGATCGCGCGACAGCGCCCGGATGATTCGGTCCTGGGCGAGGAGTACGGCGAGGCGGGCGACGCTCGCCGTCGTTGGATCATCGATCCGATCGACGGCACCAAGAACTACGTCCGTGGCGTGCCCGTCTGGGCAACGCTCATCGCGCTCCTGGCTGACGATGACATCGTGGTCGGCGTCGTGTCCGCGCCAGCGCTGGCGCGCCGCTGGTGGGCGGCCACGGGCCATGGCGCCTTCGTCCTCGACCCGGGCAGCGCCACCCCACGACGACTGCACGTCAGCGGCGTCACCAGCCTGGCCGACGCCTCCTTCTCCTACTCCGATGCCATCGGCTGGGCAGAGCGCGGCGCGGAGCAGGGGCTGTCCACCCTCCTGGCGGACACCTGGCGACAGCGGGCCTACGGCGACTTCTGGTCGCACATGATGGTGGCGGAGGGTGTCGTCGACATCGCCGCAGAGCCGCAGTTGGAGAGCTACGACATGGCTGCACTCGTGCCGATCGTCGAGGAGGCCGGGGGCCTGCTCACCGCATACGACGGCGGCTCCGCCATCGGCGGCGGGTCCGCCCTGTCGACGAACGGCGCACTTCACCCCGAACTCCTGCGGCTCCTGCGCGGCTGATCTTCCCGAAGTAGTGACATTTCGGGCAGACCACGGCACCATGGGCAGCAACTCGAGCTGTGGAGGTGCCCATGCAACTGTCCACGATCATCGCCGCCAAGGGCGGTTTCGTCGCCACGATCCAGCCTGACGCCACGGTCTCTGACCTGGTCGACATGCTGTCGGAGCACGGGGTCGGGGCCATCGTGGTATCAGTCGACGGTCGGACCATCGCCGGCATCGCCTCCGAGCGCGATGTCGTGCGCGCCATCGCACATGGTGTTGCGGCGCTGCAGCAGCCCGTGTCGTCGATCATGACGGCCCATGTCTTCTGTGCGCCGCCCGACGCACACGTCGACGAGCTCATGCACGTCATGACCGACAAGCACGTCCGCCACATTCCGGTGACGGATCCCGATGGAGCGCTTCTCGGCATCGTCAGCATCGGCGACGTCGTCAAGTCACGGCTCGGCGAGCTGGAGGGCGAACGCTCCGCTCTGCTGGACTACATCACCCAGAGTTAGCGGCGGACCACCCGCAGCGGCAGTCCGCCGACCGGCCGCACCGTGACCAGCGGCTCTGCCCGCGGAAGTCGCCCACCTGCCGGGTACTCCACAGCGAAGCTTCCCGCGATCGACGAGAGCATCAGCACTCCCTCGACGTACGCGAAGTCACGGCCGATGCACTGGCGCAGGCCGGCACCGAACGGGATAAGGGCTGACCGGTCGGCCTCACCGTCGAGGAACCGCGCCGGCCGGAATGCGTCGGGATCGGGCCACAGCACCGGGTGCCGGTGCAGGAGCCACGGACTCAGGATGATCAAGGACCCACCCGGCACCTCATGACCGCCCAGCAGGTCGGCCTCATGTGCTTTGCGTGTGATCAGCCAGGCGGGCGGGTACAGCCGCAGCGCCTCGTCGAACACCGCTCGCGCAAAGGGCAGCCGCCCGTAGTCCGCGAAGGTCGCCGGCCGTCCGCCGAGCACATCATCGGACTCAGCCTGCAGATCGCGCTGCACCTGCGGATTCTGAGCCAGCAGCGCCCAGCACCAGGTCAGCGCACTGGCAACGGTCTCGTGGCCAGCGACGATGAACGTCACGACCTGATCGCGAATCTCCGTGACCGTCAGGCCCGCACCCGCGTCGTCGCGCGAACCCATCAGCAGATCGAGCATGTCGGCCGGGATCTCCGCCGGCTGCCGACGTCGCTCGTCCATCATCCGGCCAACGGCACCATCGAGCTCGCGGACGGACGACTGCAGCTTCCGGTTCGCCGGGGTCGGGACCCATGCCGGCGGCGTGATCGGCACGCGTGCCCGAGCGATGACCACGTCCAGCGCCGAGAGGGTCGCCGTGGCAAGTCGGTCGGCATCGCCGGACAGATCGGTACCGAACAGCGCACGTCCGACCACCTCCAGGGCGCCATGCATCATCGCCGCATCCATGTCGACGACGGACCCGGGAGGCAGCGCGTCCCAGCGCGAGAACATCCGCTGCACCGCGATGTCGATGTAGCCGACGATGTGTTCCAGCGTCTCGTGATGGAAGGCCGGCTGCACCAGAGGTCGCTGGTGCCGCCATGCAGGAGTGTCCGCTACCAGCAGCCCCTCGCCCGTCACCAAGGACAGCGACCGGTACTGGATCGTCGACTTTCCGTAGTTCCTGCCGTTGCCGACGAGCACGCGGCGGACACCGTCAGGATCGTTCACCAGGTACGTGGGAGGCCGCGGGATCGGGAACTGAACGACATCGCCGAACTCACGCCAGGCCGACATCAGGTATTCGAGTGGATTGCGCCGGATGACGGAGAACGCCCGGAGCATCTGCGGGCCTAGCGGGCCGGGCGCCGTCGCCGGAGTCCCGAGGAAGTTCTGCGGCTTCTTCCGTCGTGACATCCGTCAGTCGCCGGGTTCGAGATGGCGCCGGATGTGGCCGTGCGCATGCTCGATCGCTGCGGGCAAGGAAGTGAAGACATGGCGGTCGCCGTCCAGCGCATCGACTGCCCCGACGGCCTGCAGGATTCTCAGGGGCCGCTCTGCGACACCGCACAGGAGCACGGCGATCCCCCGCGACTGAAGCCCGTGGATGATCTCCTCCAGGGCATGGCCGCCACTGGCGTCAATGACACTGATGCCACCGAGCCGCAGGATGACGACGCGGACATCCGCAACACTCGTCAGTTCATCGAGGAAGTGCTGCGCTGCCCCGAAGAACAGCGCGCCGTCGAGCCGGTAGACCGCGATGTGCTCCTTCATCAGCGCACGCTCATCATCGGCGGTGACTTCACCGAATGCACGATCAAGGACGTGGTCCTGCTCGGCCTCGACCGTGCTGCTCTTGGCGAGCGCAAGCAGCGCCAGCACGGCCGCCACCGCGATGCCGATCTCAACCGCAAGGATCAGGTCGAAGATGACAGTGGCGAGGGCCGTCAGGATCATCACGAGCGCGTCTGACTTCGTTGAGCGCAGGATGGATGCGGCGGACCGTCGATCGACCATGCGAACCGCCGTGACCATGAGCACCCCCGCCAGCGCGGCCAACGGGATCACGGCGACCAGACTGCCCAGAAACAGCACGATGAGCAGGATCAGTACCGAATGGACGATGGCGGAGACGCGGGTTCGGGCTCCTGCGCGCACGTTCACAGCCGTCCGTGCGATGGCCCCCGTGGCGGGCATGCCTCCGAAGATGCCACTCGCGACATTCGCGAGCCCCTGCCCGAACAACTCGCGATCGGGGTTGAGCCGAGACGTGTCCGTCATGCCATCGGCGACCCGCGCCGACAGCAGGCTCTCGATCGCAGCGAGCGCAGCTACGGCCAGGGCAGCGGAGAAGAGTGCGCTCGTCGTCGCGGTGTCGAGCACCGGAACGCTCGGCACCGGCAGGCCCGCGGGGATCGGGCCGATCGTCATGACATCCCAGGCGAGCCACGACACGATGAGGGTGGCGACAACCACCGCGACGATGGAGGCGGGGAAGGATCGACGCAGCCTCGGCAGCAGCACCATGAGGAGGACAACCACGCCGACGAGCGCGAGCGACTTCGCAGCGGAGGCCCAGTCGGCCGCCTGAATCGCACGGATAGCAACCAGCCCGGTGTTCTCGCCCTCTGGCTTCGGCACATTGAGAGCGAGCGGCACCTGCTGCAGGAAGATGATGGTGGCGATCCCGATGGTGAAGCCTTCGACGACCGGCCAGGGGATGAAGTCGACGAGGCGACCGAGCCCGAAGATGCCCATCGCCATCACCATGCCGCCCGCCATGATGGCCACGGGGATGACCGCCTCCGCGCCATAGCGAGCCACGATGGGGACGAGCACCACCGCCATCGCCCCGGTCGGGCCGGACACCTGCAGGTTCGAGCCGCCGAACACGGCTGCCACGAGACCGGCCACGATGGCGGTGACAAGGCCGGCAGACGCTCCGACGCCCGATGTCACGCCGAACGCGAGGGCCAGCGGAAGTGCGACTACTCCGACCGTGATCCCCGCCAGCAGGTCAGCGCGCCAGCTCCGACTCAGACCGCTGTAGTCAGCGCGCTCCGGGAGGATGCGCTCCCGAAGCACGGCGAAGGCCTGGCCGGTGTTCACGATTCCTGGACGAGCACGTTCTCGGTGACGAAAAGCCGCACTCGGCCGCTCACATGGGCAAGCGAATCCGCCGCGGTGGCCTTCCCGGTCTCACTTGCGTAGGCGGCCTCGAAGTCCGCCTTCGAGTCGAACCACAGCTCGGAGACACCGTCAACGCCCGGCTCAGCATGGCCCTCATCGACGACATTGAAGACCGCTCTGCGCAGCAAGGGCAGCCCCGCGGCAAGTGGGGCATGCTCGTCGAGCCACCACGTACGGAACTCCTCGTGCGTCATGTCGGCGCGACGACTCAGCATGATCATGGCCTTGAACACTGTGGCTCCTGTCAGGACGGCTTCTTGACGCGGGCATTCGGGCGCCCACCGGCACTCAGGACGAGCGCAATGAGGAGTTCATCCGGACGCGGCGCATCAGGAACCGACGCGTCCACTGCATCCATGTCGTCAAACACCCAGCGATCGTCCTTGTTGCCGATCGGCATAGTGATCGCTGCGCCCGGTCCGCCAACCTTCTTGGTCCCGGGGATGATGTCAGCGCCCCCGCCGATCGCAGCGCGCACCGGTGCACCGAACCGCGGATGCAGCACCGCGGCCGTGTGCTCACGGTCGCCATCAAGACCCACGATGGCCCCCTTGCCGTATCCGCGGACCTGCGTCGGAGTGACACCGACCGAGGCGAGAACCGCGAGGGCCCTCTCGACCAGAAGCGCGGCTGCATCGGCACCGAGAGCCTCGAGCTCGCTCAGGTCATCAACTCGGCCACGGCCCGCAAGCGGGTTACGGACCACGACGATGGCCGTGGCGACCGAGGTGGGCGGGTTCACGGGAGCACCGGCTTCCGTGAGCGTCTGAGTCACCGTTGCGGTGATGCTGCGCACGTCCACTGCCATCCTCCTCGTCATGCGCCAGCCGCTACGGGCGTCCGGCTCTGATACAGCGTCGAGCGCTCGACGAGCGTGCGACCAATCGGCTCGACGACCGAGCGAAGCTCCTCGACCGTGATGCCCTGACCATGCGCGGCACCGGCCGCACGGGAGATGTTCTCATCCATCAGGGTGCCGCCGAGGTCATTCACGCCGGCCCTGAGCAACTGCTGCGCACCCTGAACGCCCAGTTTGACCCAGGACGCCTGAATATTGTCGATCTGTCCGTGGTACCCGATGCGGCCGACAGCGTGCATCAGCACCGTCTCGCGCCATGTGGGCCCACGTCGGGCGCGCCGCTTCAGGTAGATCGGCGAGGCCATGTGCACGAACGGCAAGGGGATGAACTCGGTGAAGCCACCCGTGCGCTTCTGCACCTCGCGCGTCCGGACAATGTGCCGGGCCCAGTGCACCGGCTGCTCGATGCTGCCGAACATGATCGTGACGTTCGAACGCAGCCCGATCGTGTGAGCGAGTTCATGGCAGTCGAGCCACTCACTCGTCGTGATCTTGTCGGGGCACAGCACCTCGCGAATCCGGTCGTCGAGGATCTCCGCCGCCGTGCCCGGCAGGGATGCCAGGCCCGCGTCCTTCATCCGCTGGAGATACGAGCCAAGCGGCTCGCCAAGCCGACGCGCACCCTCAGTGACCTCCAGGGCGGTGAAGCCGTGCACATGCATCTGCGGGACGGCCGCCTTGACCGTGCGACAGACCTCGACGTAGTAGTCGCCGTCGAAGTCGGGGTGGATGCCACCCTGCAGGCAGACCTCCGTCGCGCCGAGATCGGCCGCCTCCTGCACGCGGGCGGCGATCTCGTCGTTGGTCAACAGGTAGGGCTTGCCACGCAGGTTCAGTGACATCGGGCCTTTGGAGAATCCGCAGAACGAGCACTTGAAGGTGCACACATTGGTGTAGTTGATGTTGCGATTGCGAACGAACGTGACGTCGTCGCCATTGACCATCTGCCTCAGCCGGTCGGCAAACTCAGCAACGGCAACGACTTCGGGCCCGCGCGCCTCGAAGAGCGTGGTCAGCTCCCCCACTCCCGGCTCCTGACCGAGCTCGACACCGGCGAGCACCTCGGCAACCGCTGTGCCTGCATGGGACGGCCCGGGTAGCAGCACCATCGGTGCTCGGTCGGCCCCCGAGTACCAGGCCGTCGACCGTCGACCCACCTGGATGACCTCGGCGCCGGTGCCCACATTTGCCGCTGCCTCGTGCCGCTCGGGGAAGGACGAACCCGGATCGTCGCGACCCATGCCCTCAGCATCCGAACGGTCAAGCACGGGGAAGCGCACGTTCTCGTCGAGCCAGCGCTTCGGATCAAGCGCGAACTCGGGGTAGATCGTCAGTCGCGGTGCGAGCGCCAGGCCGCGCGACTCCACCGCTGCCCGCAGCACATCGATATGTGGCCACGGTCGCTCCGGGTTGACGTGGTCGGCAGTCACCGGCGAGATGCCGCCGAAGTCGTCGATACCAGCATCGATCAAGGCGCCCGGGTCATCGACCAGATTGGGCGGTGCCTGCAGATGGACATCTGCGGGGAGGATGCCGCGCGCCAGCGCGATGGTCTCGAGCAGGTCGTCGAGGGAGCAGGCGGGCTCGTCGCGCATGAGGGTCCCGGGTTTCGGAACGAAGTTCTGGACGATCACCTCCTGCACGTGCCCGAAGTCCCGGTGCGCGGATGCAATGGCCTCGAGCGCCACGATGCGATCGCTGCGCGACTCGCCGATGCCGACCAGGATGCCCGTGGTGAACGGGATCGACAGTTCGCCGGCCCAGCGCAGGGTGGCCAGTCGTCTCTCCGGATCCTTGTCCGGGGCGCCACGATGCGCCGGCAGGTCGGGGTTCAGGGACTCGATCATCATCCCCTGGCTCGGCGAGACCCGGCGGAGCAGTGCAAGGTCCTCGCGGCCCAGCGCACCCGCGTTCACGTGCGGGAGCAGGCCCGTCTCGTCCAGCACCTGCTGGGCAGCATGGGCGACGTAGTGCACCGTCGAGGCGAAGCCGTGCTCGTCGAGCCAGTCGCGGGCAACGCCGTAGCGGTCCTCGGGGAATTCCCCCAGGGTGAACAGGGCCTCATGGCATCCGGCCTCAGCGCCCGCCCGCGCGATCGCCAGCACCTCCTCGACCGACAGGTAGGGCGACGGCAGGTGCGCGGGCGACTGGGCGAACGTGCAGTAGCCGCAGCGGTCACGGCAGAGCATGGTGAGCGGGATGAAGACCTTCGGCGAGTAGGTGATCCGGCGCAGAGCGGGATCCACGGTCACCACGGCCTCCATCTCGACGAGTGGATGCATCGTTGCATACGGAGCCGGGCGCTAAGCGCGAGCCGAGGTCTTGCAAGTTCTTGCGTGAATCTGCTCACATTCGGTCATATTTGTTTGGTCTAAATACAAATCTGAGACATAATCGAGATGTCGATAGGGAGATCCCCCGCCGGCACCAGCACCACCCGACGATGACAGGAGTGATCCTCCATGAAGCCGTTCGCGAAGGTATTCGCAGCAATGTTCGGTACCGAGCCCCTCGACCAGGAGAGCGCCCGGAACCGTCAGATCCACCGCGAGTGGGACCGTCAGCGCTCCAACGCGACGTCCGACGCCGATCGCGAGGAGATCGACGCGATCTTCTCGCGGAACCTCTAGGACCTGACAGCCGCCGACTCCATACTCCGGCGTCACACCCGGCGACGGGTGCGACGCCACCGTATGGAGTCGGCACGTCAGGTCAGGCGAAGGTGACGCTCAGGGGCGCATGGTCGCTCCAGCGCTCCGCATAGCTCGCCGCCTTGCCCACGACGGCACCGGTGCACCGGGCCGCGAGAGCCGTCGTCGCGATCGCGTAGTCGATCCGCCAGCCGCCGTCGGTATCAAAGCCGCGGCCCCGCCAGGACCACCAGGTGTACGGCCCCGGTCCCGGCCCACCATGCGCCCGACCCAGATCAACCCAGTGCTTGGCCAGCCAGCTGTCCAGGTGGGCCCGCTCGTCCTCGAGGAAGCCGGCCCGGCCGCGATTGCCCTTCCAGTTCTTGATGTCGACCTCGTGATGCGCGACATTCAGGTCACCACACAGCACGGCATGGCCCTTGCGCCGCGAGGCTGACTTACGCAGGCGCTCCATCCGCACGTCCATCCCCTCGAGGAAGGCGTACTTGTCGACCTGCTTGGGGGTGTCGGCCTCGCCCGTGTGCACGTAGGCCGAGACCACGGTCAGCGGACCCCACTCCGTCGCGAGGTCGACCTCGATCCATCGGCCCAGCCCGTCGAGGCCCGCCAGGCCGGTGTCGGTACGGATCGCGGTCGGCTGCTCGCAGGTCAGCACTGCGACCCCCGCGCGGCCCAGTTGCGGCGCCGGCGCATGCGCGACGTGCCAGTCGCGCAGGTCGGACTCGGCGAGAGCCTCGTGGAGCTGCTCGTGGGTGGCGCGTACTTCCTGAAGGCAGATGACATCGGCACCCGAGTCGGCGAGCCAGCGCAGTCCCCCGCGCCGGCTCGCCGCCCGAATGCCGTTGACGTTCGCCGTGACGATCGTCAGCACGCCTGTGCTACGTCGTCTTCAGCTGGAACTCGATGCCGATCCACTCATCGCTGTGCGATGCACCCAGGGTGTAGCCGTAGCGGCCCTTCTCGTTGATCTCGAAGGTGAGCGCGAACGTGCCATCGGCCTTCACCGTGGTCGTGACATTGCCTACCGGGGAGAACGAGCCGGAACCCTGCTTGTCCGTCGCGGTGAACCGCTCGAGCGTGAGCACCGTGCCGGCCTCGAGCTCCTTGGGCGCCGTGCCCTTGATCGTCACGGGCGCACCTGCCGGAACCTTGTGAGCAGAAAGCGTCGCCGTGCCACCCCAGCCCACGACGTTCGGCTTGCGGGTGAAACCGCCCTCGGTCAGCTTCTTCGGCCCGAGCGTGATCGCCGAACTCGATCCACTGCTGGGCGCGGCCTTGCCGGTACCGGTGGTCGTGAACTGGAACTGGAAGGAGATGTACTCGGGGCTCGCGCTCGTCGTCATGTAGCCCACCGAGTACCCGTAGGTGCCCGTCATGCCCAGCTGGAAGTGCATCGAGAACGTGCGATTCGCCTGGACCACTGTCGTGATGTTCAGCTCCTTGTTCTGTCCGGAGCCCTTCTTGTCGCTCGGGATGAAGCGTGACATCGTCAGCAGCTGGCCCGGGTCGGTGTAGTTCGGGGCCTTGCCGGTGATGATGACGTCCTGCCACTGTGCCGCGGTGTCGGTCGGCAGGGATGCCGTGCCCGGATCCCACGCGGTCGTGTTCGGGGTCTTCGGGAAGCCGAACTCGGTCAACTGCGCCGAGGTGAGCGTGATTCCGGCGTCTGCGGGCCGCGCTGAGGCTGCGGGAGCCGCAACCAGCGCGAGTGGTGCCGCCAGCAGGGCACCACCGAGCATGACCACTGTCAATCGCTTTGCATGTGCCGACATCCCTATTGCTCCCTCTTGTTGGTCGTGCCTAGACATCCAGGCCCCAGTCTGTCTCATGCGCGACCCGCAACGCCTGCGCAGCGATGGTCAGGGCCGGATTCTGCGCCCCGGACGATGGGAAGAACGCCGAATCAACGACGAACAGATTGCGCGCATCGTGCGAACGACACCACCCGTCGAGCACACTCGTAGCGGGGTCGTGGCCAGCCACCGCGGTACCGCACATATGGCTGTTCATATCGATGCTGAACCGCTGCTCGAAGATCCCGCGGTAGCCGGCCTTCCGCAGGACTCTTTTGGCCTGTGCCAGCAGGGCCTCATGCCGGTCGTAGTTCGTCCGACGCCAGGAGATCTGGATGCGGCCCTCCGCATCGACGGTCACGCGATTGTGGACCGACGGCAGGTCTTCACTCATGACCAGTAGCTCGAGACTGCGCTGCGCCGCTCGATCCAGCACCGCCAGCGGCGCTCGCGTGGCGTGCGTCTTCATCATCGAGCCCTGCACCTTGCCGATCAGCTGGATGGTGCCGCCCGGATAGCCGTCGCCCAGGTCCTCGTAGTAGTCGTTGAC
>CAJAKT010000451.1 GCA_903940375.1 uncultured bacterium
ATCACGTCGTAGTCCAAGGATGCGTAGCCGCGCGTGCGCGACTTGAGCTGATCGAAGAAGTCGAAGACGATCTCCGCGAGCGGCAGGGTGTATCGCATCTCGACACGGTCCTCGGAGAGGTAGTCCATGCCAAGCAGCGTGCCGCGGCGCTGCTGGCACAGTTCCATGACGGTGCCGACGAACTCGCTCGGCAGGATGATCGTCGAGCGCACGATCGGTTCGAGGATGCGCGCCACCTTCTGCGTCGGGAACTCGCTCGGGTTCGTGACGACGATCTCCTCGCCGTCGTCGCTGAACACGCGGTAGATGACGTTGGGCGCCGTGGAGATCAAGTCGAGACCGGCCTCGCGCTCCAGCCGCTCACGGACGATCTCCATGTGCAGCAGGCCCAGGAATCCGCAGCGGAAACCGAAGCCCAGTGCCAGCGACGTCTCTGGCTCGTAGCCGAGCGCTGCATCGTTCAGCTTCAGCTTGTCGAGCGCATCGCGAAGTTCGGGGTAGTCGGAGCCGTCGATCGGGTACAGGCCCGAGAACACCATCGGCTTCGGGTCGCGGTAGCCACCGAGGGCCTCGGTGGCGCCCTTGCGCTCCGACGTGATCGTGTCGCCGACGCGCGACTGACGCACGTCCTTGACTCCCGTGATCAGATAGCCGACCTCGCCGACGCCGAGCCCCTTGGCCGGCACGGCCTCTGGCGAGATCACGCCGACCTCGAGCAGCTCGTGGATGGCTCCCGTCGACATCATCTGGATGCGCTCTCGGGTCGAGATGTGACCGTCGATGACGCGGATGTAGGTGATGACACCGCGATACGTGTCATAGACCGAGTCGAAGATCATCGCCCGGGCCGGCTTGTCTGCGTCGCCGACAGGGGCGGGGATCTCCCTGACGATCTTCTCCAGCAGCTCGTGCACGCCGACACCCGTCTTCGCCGAGACGAGCAGGACATCGTCGGGCGAGCAGCCGATGATGTGGGCGAGCTCCGCCGCGTACTTCTCCGGCTGCGCGGCGGGCAGGTCGATCTTGTTCAGCACCGGAATGACCGTCAGGTCGTTCTCGAGGGCGAGGTAGAGATTCGCGAGGGTCTGCGCCTCAATGCCCTGGGCAGCGTCGACCAGGAGGACGGCCCCTTCGCAGGCGGCCAGCGAGCGCGAGACCTCGTAGGTGAAGTCGACGTGCCCGGGGGTGTCGATCATGTTCAGGACATACGCCTGCCCGTCCTCTGAGGCGAAGGGCAGACGGACGGCCTGGGACTTGATCGTGATGCCCCGCTCGCGCTCGATGTCCATCCGGTCGAGGTACTGGGCCCGCATTGAGCGCCCGTCGACGACCCCGGTCTGCTGGAGCATCCGGTCGGCGAGCGTCGACTTGCCGTGGTCGATATGGGCGATGATGCAGAAGTTCCGGACCACCGAGGGGTCGGTGCTGCCGGGCTGCGGGGCGGGCGGGGGGACGGGCACCGAGTTCCTCACGAATGGTCTTCAGGGGGCCGATTTGGGCTGGAGGCCAGCCTACGGGTAATCTTGGGGGCTGATTCACCCAGACGTTCCTGCACGCTCACTCACCTCAGTCAAGGAAGTTGTCCCCGTGGCGAACATCAAGTCGCAGATCAAGCGCAACCGCACCAACGAGAAGGCCCGTCAGCGCAACAAGGCGGTCAAGTCCTCGCTGAAGACTGCGGTCCGCAAGTTCCACGC
>CAJAKT010000452.1 GCA_903940375.1 uncultured bacterium
CCACCAGCGCTGCTGAAGTCGACGCTGGCGTAGGTCGACAGATTCGCCAGCCGGTGCTCGCTGCGTACCTCGCGGATCGTGCCGCTCTTGCTCCGCATGACGATCGAGTGCGTGGTCGGGCCGTCGGGGGTGTACCGGACACCCTCCATGAGCTCTCCATCGGTGATGCCGGTGGCGCAGAAGAAGATGTTGTCGCCGGTGACCAGATCGGTGGTGGTCAGCACCCGGTCGAGGTCATGGCCCGCATCGAGGGCCTTGCGGCGCTCGGCCTCGTCGCGCGGCCACAGCCGGGCCTGGATCATGCCGCCCAGGCAGCGGATCGCGCACGCCGTGATGATGCCCTCAGGGGTGCCGCCGATCCCGGCGAGCAGGTCGACACCCGTGCCATCGCGCGCGGCCATGATGGCGCCGGCGACGTCGCCGTCGGAGATGAACTTGATGCGGGCCCCGGCCGCGCGCACATCGTCGACGAGCTGCTCGTGACGGGGGCGGTCCAGGATGCAGACCGTCAGGTCAGCGATGTGCTCGCCCTTTGCGCGCGCGATCGCTGCGAGGTTCACGCCGATGGGCGCGGTGATGTCGATGACATTGGCGCTCTCGGGGCCGACGACCAGTTTCTCCATGTAGAACACGGCGCTCGGGTCGTACATGGCCCCCCGCTCCGCGACCGCGAGAACGGCAATGGCATTCGGCATGCCCTTGGCGGCGAGGGTGGTGCCATCGATGGGGTCGACGGCGACATCCGCCTCGGCGCCGGTGCCGTCACCCACGTGCTCGCCGTTGAACAGCATGGGCGCGTCGTCCTTCTCGCCCTCGCCGATCACGACGATGCCGTTCATCGAGACGGTGCCGATCAGCAGGCGCATGGCGTTGACGGCGGCGCCGTCGGCACCGTTCTTGTCGCCACGCCCGACCCAGCGTGCGGCGGCCATGGCCGCGGCCTCGGTGACACGGACGAGTTCAAGGGCCAGGTTGCGGTCAGGTACCTCGGCGGACAGCGCGTCAATGCTCATGTCGGCAGCGTAGCCATGGCGGGGGGGTGACTTCCTGTCCGATGGATCATGATTGGCCAGTGACCGCACCCGATGTCCAGCCCACGGGGCGACGCAATGCCCGAATGCGGCAGACCGTGGGCGACATGGTCCGCTCCATGGCGGTCGTGCTGGCCCTGGTCTTCGTCATCGTCCTGCTGGCCTGGCGGCCCGACCCGGAGGCGGTCACGGTCGTCGAGACCGCACCCGTGGTGACCGCTGCCGCCCGCATGGCCGAGTTCGACGTGACGGCACCAGCGAGCCTGCCGGCCGACTGGCAGCCGACGAGTGCCCGATGGGAGCCCACGGCGGACTCGGGCGGGGCCAGCGTCCTCCACCTCGGCTATGTCACTCCCAGCGGGGAGTACGCGCAGTTCTCCGAGTCGACGGCGACGGGCGAGCCCTACCTCGACGAGCAGACGGCCGGCGGCGTCCCGGCGGGATCGCAACTGGTCGGCGATGTGGCCTGGGAGCGGCGCGAGACCGATGACCGGCGGAGCCTGGTCCGGGTGGATGCCGGGACCGTCACGGTGGTGTCCGGATCGGCGGACTGGGACGAGCTCATTGCCCTGGCCGGCTCGGTTCAGCCGGTCACTCCGTAGGTCCGACGCCTGCCTGCTCGTCGGCCGACGACACGCGCTCGCGCGCCGCATCCAGCCACGTCTGGCACACCGCGGAGAGTTCCTCGCCGCGCTCCCAGAGCCTGAGCGACTCCTCGAGGGTGTGCCCGCCGGCCTCGAGCGAGGCAACCACGGATGCCAGCTCATCGCGGGCCTGTTCGTAGCTGGGCGGGTTGGGGGTGGCGGCCATGGCGTGACTCTAGTTCCCGGGCTCGTCGGAACGGGTGGCGTGCAGCCGGCCCTGTGCAACGCGGATATCGAGGGCTGCTCCGGCGACGACCGTCGACGCGTCGCGGACGATCGCGCCGTCGTCGGTCATGACGATGGCGTAGCCGCGGTCGAGGGTGGCGGCGGGAGAGAGGGAGCGGACCCGTGCCGCGAGATGAGTGATGTCGTTGGCGGCTGCGTCCAGGCGACTGCGGACGACGGAGCGCGAGCGCTGTCGTCGGTTGGTCAGGGCCTGCTGCTCGCGGTCGATCAGATGTCCCATGACGACGGATCCTCGCCGACGGAGTCCGTGGACGAGGATCGCCTGTTCCCGGAGCGACGGCACGACCCGCTTCGCCGCGTCGGTCGGCGTCGATGCGCGAAGGTCGGCGACGAAGTCGATGAGCGGGGCATCCTGCTCATGTCCGATCGCGCTGACGACCGGAGTGCGGCAGGCGGAGACTGCGCGGACGAGTGTCTCGTTGCTGAACGGCAGGAGGTCTTCGACGCTTCCCCCGCCGCGCGTGATGATGATGACGTCGACCTCGGGCATCGCATCGAGTTCCGCCAGCGCCTGGGTCACGGCGGGGACGGCCTGAACTCCCTGAACCGGGACCTCGCGCAGCTCGAACTCGATCGACGGCCAGCGCTCGCGTGCGTTCGCAAGAACATCCTCCATGGCGGCGCTGGCACGCCCGCAGATCAGGCCGATGCGCGTGGGGATGAACGGCAGCGGCTTCTTCCGCTCGGGCGCGAAGAGCCCTTCGGCAGCGAGCAGTTCCTTCAGGCGGGCGAGCTCGGCGAGCAGTGCGCCAATTCCGACCGGACGGATCTCCTTCGCCCGCATGGACAGTGAGCCGCGGCCGGTCCAGAAGTCGGGCTTGGCATGCACGAGGATGCGCTGGCCCTCGGCAAGGGGAGGGTCGAGGCGGCCGATGATGGTGACGTCGGCGACGACGCTCAGCGACATGTCGACGTCGGTGTCACGCAGGACGAGGTAGTGATTGCGTGCTCCGGGCCGTGGCCGGTACTCGGCCACCTGCCCGTCGATCCAGACGGCCCCGAGGCGGCCGATCCAGTCGGAGAGGATCCGCGAGATCGTGCGGACGGCCGCGGGCGACTCGGGG
>CAJAKT010000453.1 GCA_903940375.1 uncultured bacterium
CGCTGTTGCGACCGGATGCGTGCTCCGCGAGCCGGTCCTCCTTGTCGAACACGATGACTCGATCACCGGGCCGACGCGCCAACCAGGCATCGGCCAGGGCGAGGCCGACAACGCCACCGCCGATGATCGCCGCATCGGCCGTTGGGGTCACGGTCCGAGCCTAGGCCGCAGCCCGAGGGGGTCAGAGCGTGACGGGGCCGGACGAGCCAGCCGGCTCGTCGGCAAGCGGCATGTGGACGACGACGCTCAGCCCGCCCCAGCGCGACTCCTGCGCATGCGCGCTCCCGCCCAGACCGATCACAGACTCGCGCACGAGCGCCAGCCCGAGACCGCTGCCACCGGGCACTGATGCCGCCCCGCGCGTGAAACGCTCGAACACCGCCTCGCGCTCAGCAACCGGCAGTCCCGGACCATCGTCCGAGACGGACAGCTCTGCCTGAGTGTCGGATGACCGCAGGCGCACGTGCACCTGCGTACTCGCGTACTGCAGCGCATTGCCCAGCAGCTCGTCGATAATCCGCGCGATGACGCCGGCGGGTGCAGCGACGAACACTCCGTCTTCGAGTTCGGACGTCAGCTCGACGTTGCGTTCATCGAACATCGCGGCGGCGGCTTCAAGCCGGCCCCCGATGATCACCGATGCCGCCTGCGCTGCGAACGGCGCGGCACCAGCGTCACTTCGGGCCAGCGCCAGCACCTGCTCGATTCGCCGTGCCAGCCGATCGACCTCGGCGGTCGCCGCACGGGCCTCCGCCTGGACCGGCCCCTGAGTTGAGATGTCCTCGATCGCCTCAAGACGCAGTCGCACACCCGTCAGAGGCGTGCGCAGATGGTGCGATGCGTCAGCAGCGACGCGCTGCGTGCGCTGCAGGATGCCCGAGAGCCGCTCGGCCGTGGAGTTCAAGGCCGCGGCAACCGCGCGTACTTCATGCGGACCGTGCCTCTCGTCGGCACGCAGGTCAAGGTCATCGGGGAGCTCGTCGGCCACCTGAGCGAGCCGGCGGAGCGGCGAGGCGATGGATCGTGCCAGCAGCCAGGCCACCAGCGCAGCGGCGATGACGACGGTGAGGACGAAGACAACCAGCCAGCGCTGCGTCTCCTTGATCTCCTCCGTCACGAGCGACTCCGGCAGCGAAAGCCGGACAGCCGCCGTGATGCCGTAGTCCTGGACGACAGGCGCCGCGACATACCGAAGTTCCTCGCCCATCGTTACGGACGAGCGAACGTCCGAGGTCAGCGAACCGGCCAGCGCCGCATTCACCTCCGGGCGGTCGAAGAGGCGGTCGAGCGAGGAGTTGTCGCTGTCGGCGATGAGATTGCGGCCGAGGTCGACGACGACGACCCGGGCACCCGTCCGCAGCGCCGCGGCCTCTGCCGTCGCCTGCCACTCCGTGGATGCCTGCGACGACAGCGTGGTCGCAGTGGTCAGGGTGTCCACTTCGAGATTCGCGATGAAGGCAGCCCGCTGATCATTTGCGACCACGACGGCCATCGGCACAGCAAGGGCGACGGCGACAACGGCCACCAGGACCGCCATCGCCAGGACGAGGCGTCGCGTCACGCGCTGTCTACCGCGAGGCGGTAGCCGACCCCCCGCACGGTCTCGATCAGTTCGGCATCACCGAGCTTCTTGCGAAGCGATGCGATGTGCACGTCGAGCGTCTTGCCCGTGCCGATCCATACCGGGTCCCACACGCGGGAAAACAGTTCCTGACGCGGCACCGCACGTCCCGGCTCCTCTGCCAGCACGGCCAGCAGATCGAACTCCTTCGCGGTCAGCTCCACCGGATTCCCGTCGAGGACGACGCGATGCCGAGCACGGTCGACCACAAGGCGGCCTGAGTCGAGACTGGTGTCGATGCGTCGACGACGGGCAACCGCCCGCACGCGCGCAGCGAGCTCACGGACGGAGAACGGCTTCACGACGTAGTCGTCGGCACCGAGCTCGAGGCCGACAATGCGATCGGTCTCATCACCGCGCGCAGTGGCAATGATGACGGGTACATCGGAGACCCGACGAAGCTCGCGCAGCACCTCCAGGCCGTCACCATCGGGCAGGCCGAGGTCCAGCAGGACAACATCGACATTCTGCGCAGCGCCCAGCACCTGGCTGGCATACACGACATGCTCGGTCTCGATGCCATTGCGCTTCAGCCCCGCAAGCAAGGGCTCGGCAACAGCCGGATCGTCCTCCACAACCAGCACCTTCATGGGGCCATCGTGGCATGCTCGGCCATGCCATGCTGCCTGCGATCCGGACCTCACGGTCGAAGCCGGAGACCTTACTTCCGCTTAACCTCGGCGTGAGCACACCTTGTTGGAGCGTCCGTACCTTCATGAGTACGGGATACGCCCGCTGATCGACCGAAGCGAATGGACCACGAAGATGTCGAACTCCCGCCGCACGACGGCCCCCCTCCGTGGACGCCGGAACCGCTCGACGGCCGACAAGATCATCTCCGCAGGGCTCGCCACCGCGACCTGCGTCGGGATCGTCGGAGTGATCGGCGTCCGGACCATCGAGGCCAGCGCCGCTGCCGACGCATCGTCCAGCGAGTCGACCTCCTCGGATACCGCGACACCGGGCACTGACGTCGCAGCGGTCGCTGTCTCCTCAACCGGTCTCACCGAGGCGCAGCTTGACGAGTACGCCGCGCAGCTCGCAGCGGAGAGCGCCAAGCTGGACGCCTACCGCGCCAAGCTGCTGAAGGCCGCCAATCGGCTCCAGGCAGCCAGCACGACGGCCACCACCCAGTCACAGCCGGCTGCCAAGCCCGCCGCTAAGGCAGCTGCTGCGTCGAAGCCCGTTGCCAAGCCGGTTGCCAAGCCGGTTGCGAAGCCGAAGGCCAAGCCGGCACCGGCACCCGCGCCCGCTGCCCAGAAGTCGCAGTCCAATACGAAGAGCAGCTGATCTGATGGTGGCGGGCGACGTGCAGTTCCGGGCGATGGGCACCGAGTGCCACGTCGTCGTGCACGCACCCGCCGACGTACTCGACGACCTCACCGCACTGGTGCAGGAGCGTGTCGAGCTGCTGGAGCAGTGCTGGAGCCGGTTCCGTCCCGACAGTGAGCTCAGCCACCTGAATGCCGCGGCCGGACTCGGCCCGCGGATCGTCTCCGCAGATCTCCTGCTTCTCGCGCTGCGCATGCACGATGCCTGGCTGTCGTCCGACGGGCTGTTCGATCCGACCGTCCTCACCTCGATGACCGCACTGGGCTACGACACGGACTTCGCAACGGTTTCCGCACGGTCCGCAACCTCACTCACCGATATCACGCTCGCGGCCGCGCCCGGCATGAGCGGCGTCGTCATCGATGCCGAAGCGTCAACGATCTCGCTGCCGTCCGGCGTCGGGCTGGATCCGGGCGCGATCGGCAAGGGCCTGGCTGCCGACGTCATCGCCGACGAGTTGTGGTCCGCTGGCGCGCACGGCGTACTCGTCAATCTCGGCGGCGACATCTCGATCGCCGGAAGCGCACCCGACGCTGCTCCGTGGAGCATCGGCGTCGAGGACGAGCGCGTCGATGCCAGCGCAGCCGACCGCGTGCTTCAGATTCTCGAGTTCCCCCTGGGCACCGACCGCATCGGGATCGCCACCTCGACCACGCTCAAGCGTCGATGGGCCCAAGGAAGACGCCACCATGTGATCGATCCCCGCACCGGGACGATGAGCACCAGCGATCTCGTGCAGGTCACGATCGTCGCCGGCACGGCCTGGCAGGCGGAGACCCTCGCCACCACAGCGCTGCTGATGCCGTCGACTGATGCCGCGGCCTGGCTCAAGACGCTCGACGTCACCGCCATACTTCTAACGGCAGACAGTGATCAGCGCACTGATGAGGAGCACGCACGTGGCTGACATCCCCTGGACGTGGCTCGGCATCCGAGCGTCCGGCATCACGACGTGGGGCCTGCTGACGGCCGTCGTCCTCTGGGGCATCCTGCTGAAGACCCAGCTCCTGGGCCGGGTGGCCTCGCCGATGCGGCTGCTCGACCTGCATCGCTGGCTCGGCGCGGTCGCCCTCGGCTTCCTGCTCGTGCACATGGGCCTGCTGCTGATCGACCCAGCAGTGCACTTCACGGCCCTGCAGATCCTCGTCCCCGGCATGGCCTCGTGGCAGACCATGGCGGTGGCCCTGGGCACGATCGCGTTCTGGCTGCTCATTCCGGTCTCCTTCCTCGGCCGGCTGCGGGCCAAGATGGGCCTCGTCGGCAATCGCTGGTTCAAGCGGGCCCACCTGCTCGCCTACGCCGCCTGGCCGCTCGCCACCGCCCACTACGTGCTGGC
>CAJAKT010000454.1 GCA_903940375.1 uncultured bacterium
ATGCCGATGGCCCGGCCCCCAAGCGGGTCGCCAGCGGCTGGCTGCCCTACTGGATGACGACCCCCAGCCGTCCGGTGGGCGTGACGTCGGCGGTGCAGAACGCGGACCTCTTCACGGATGTGTCGCCCTTCTGGTATTCGGCAACCGCTGCATCCGGCGGCGGAGTGCAGGTGAAGTTCAATCCCAACTTCAGCAATGCGGCTGCGAACGCCAGTTGGGCCATGGGTCAGCTGAAGGGCGCGGGGCTGACCGTCCTCCCGTCGATCGCGGATGGTTCCGGCAAGGGCCGGATGGCGAAGGCGCTCGCGGATCCTGCCCTGCGCGCCACTCATGTCGCCGACATCGTGAGCACAGTTGTCAACAACGGGTACGACGGCATCGACCTCGACTATGAGACGTTCGCCTTCAGTGATGGCTCGTCATCGTGGGCGGCGACATCGCCCAACTGGACCGCCTTCGTAGCCGAGCTGGGTGCCGCGCTGCATGCGCAGGGCAAACTGCTGGCCGTCACCATCCCGCCACCGTGCAGCACGGGCGGTGCATGCAGCACCCGTACCGGCTACTGGGTCTACAACATCACGGGCATCGCGCCGAGTGTCGACAGGATCCGGATCATGGCCTACGACTACCACGTCAACGGCATCGGACCGATCGCGCCGATCACGTGGGTCCGGGCGATCGTCGCGTACAGCGCCTCGATCATGGACCCCGCGAAACTGCAGATCGGCGTGCCGACCTACGGGCGCGCGTGGACGCGGGAGTCCGGCGGATCGCCCAAGCTCACCGGCACGTGCCCGACCGACAAGAACTCCTCGGCCTACCGTTCGCTGACATCGATGGCGTCGGTCTCCGACGCCGACATCCCCGCGCTACTGGCATCGGTCGGTGTCGCACCGACCGACATCCAGTGGTCCGACGTCGACCAGGAGAACTGGGTCTACTACGACAAGAACGTCAACTGGACCGACGGGTCTGGTGCCACGCAGACCTGCACGGCCAAGCGCGTGATGTGGTGGGTTGGTCCGCAGGCGGTGCTGGTGCGCACGCAGCTCGTCGGCGAGTTCGGGCTCAGCGCGGCCGCCTACTGGACGGTCGGCGGCGAGGACCCCGCGCAGTGGCCGATGATTCGTTCCTACGCCCAGTCGCTTGCGCCGGCAGCCACCGATGTTGCTGCGACAGGCGTGCCGACGACGGTCTACGGGACGCCGGTCGCGGTCGCGGCGACCGTCACGTCGCAGGGTGCGCCCCTGGCCGGGGCCACGGCGACGCTTCGGTTCCAGCGACAGGGCACGAAGAAGTGGATAGACGTCGCCTCCCTGCCCACGGGCGCGGACGGCGTCGTCAGCTTCCCGGTCTCGCCCGAGGCGACCGGCTCCTGGCAGGTGTTCGTGCCCGGTGCCGATGCGCGGACGGAAGGCGCGAGTGCCCCGTTCGTGACACAGGTGCTCTCCCTGGTCACGGCGGAGCCGAAGGATCCGCGTGTCTCCCGCGGTGGCCGGCTGATCGTGAAGGCCTGGGCACGTCCGGCGATCCCGGGGCAGGCGATCGTCCTGCAGGTCAAGCGCGGCGAGAAGTGGAAGAACGTGGCGTCGCTGAAGGCGAATGCTGCTGGTCGAGCACGACTCGTCGACACGGTGTCCCGTGCGAAGGGCCGCTACGTCTATCGCGTGGTCGCCGTCGGCAAGGCCGACATCCTCGCCAACACGTCTACGGAGTTCCCGGTTCGCGTCACGAAGTGACGTTGTCAGCGACGCACGCTGCGGGCAGCTCGAACCATTGCAGCGACGTGAAGTCAGCAGAGATGCCGTCGCTGAGGCTGGCTGGGGCGCCAAGATCGTCGGGCAGTGACTCGAGCAGGTCGTGCGCGTACGACAGGTAGCCGACGAGGTCTGATTCCGGGGCGGTGTCGCGATGCTCGGGGTAGGTGAGCGTGCCGTCAGCGGCATAGTGCAGCTGGGACAGTCGCAGGGGCGGCTCGACGGGCCCATTGCGGTGATGCCAGCGACCCGTGGTCGTGTCGAAGCGGTACTGCGGCATCAGTCGCCAGCCGTGATCAGCGACGAGGATGACGGCCGACACGATGTACTCGAACACTGCCTCGGAGACGAAGTAGTTGAAGTTCACGCGCACCCAGCCGGGCTTGATGCCCTCGCAGCCGTGGGAGATCTCGCGCTCGAACTCGTGGGATCGGTCGAGGTCGATGCCGAGCAGCCGGTGACCGTACGGTCCCGCGCACGAGCAGCCGCCGCGCGACTGGATGCCGAAAAGGTCGTTGAGGATGGCGACGACGAGGTTGTGGTGGAGGTACCGGCCGCCGGGGCGGTTGATGACGAACGACACGATCGACAGCCGCTCGGCATCGAGGTTGCCGAGCACCTGGATATTCGGATTCGACGACCATGCTGCGATGGCCCGCCTGACGAAGTCCTCCTCATGCGCCCGGATGACCTGGGTGCCGACCGCCTCTTTCAGCTGGAACACCAGACCCGCGCGGATCGACTCGACGATCGCCGGCGTGCCGCCTTCCTCGCGGTGCACGGCATCGGTGACGTAGTGGTGCTCCTCGGGGTTGACGTAGGTGACGGTGCCACCGCCGACGATGTCGGGGACGGAGTTGGTCAGCAGCTCGCGACGCACGATGAGCACGCCGGGCGTGCCGGGACCCCCGATGAACTTGTGCGGGGACAGGAACATGGCGTCGTAGTAGGCAAGGGGGTGCTCGTCGCAGCGGGGGCGCATGTCGATGTCGACGTACGGAGCGGCCGCCGCGTAGTCCCAGAACGCGAGGGCGCCGTGCTCGTGCAGCAACTGCGAAACCCGGTGGGTGTCCGTGACGATGCCGGTCACGTTGCTGGCGGCGCTGAACGAGGCAATGCGCAGCGGGCGATCGCGGTATTCGTGCAGCCGTGCCTCGAGGTCCGCCAGATCGATATGGCCGTCAGCGTCCTCGTGGATGGTGACGACGTCGGCGATCGACTCGCGCCACGGGAGCTCATTGCTGTGGTGCTCGAACGGGCCGATGAACACCACGGGACGATCGCTGGCCGGGATGGCGTGGTCGAGTCCGTAGCGCCGGTTGAGGTCGGCGGGGATGCGCAGGTTGAGGATGCCGATCAGCTTGTTGATGGCGCCTGTCGAGCCGGAGCCGGCGAAGATGACGCAGGTGTCATCGTCACCGTTGACGGCATCGCGGATGATCCGTCGCGCGTCCTCGCGCAGGCGGGTGGTCTGCAGTCCGGTACCGCTGGACTCCGTGTGGGTGTTGGCGTAGCGCGGCAGGACCTCGTCGCGGATGAAGTCCTCGACGAAGGACAGGGCGCGACCGCTCGCTGTGTAGTCGGCGTAGGTGACCCGCCGTTCGCCGAAGGGCCCCTGCATGACCTGGTCGTCGCCGATGACGCTGTCGCGGATCCGCGCGAGGATGGCGGGCTGGGGCAGGCTCTGGTCGCGCTGCGGAATGACGATGTCGGACACGCCGCCAGACTAGGTCCCGCAGGGGTGGAAGGATGACGACATGTCCGTAGCCCCCGCCGAAGTCGAGCGTCCCCAGGTGGTGGAGGACACCGACCGGCCGTGGATCACGCTGGTCTGGAACGACCCGGTGAACCTGATGTCATACGTCACGTACGTCTTCATGGAGTACTTCCACTATGACCGTGCGAAGGCCGAACTGCTGATGCTCGACGTGCACGAGAAGGGTCGCGCCGTCGTGTCCAACGGCACCCGCGACGAGATGGAGCGCGACGTGACGGCGATGCACGGCTACGGACTGTGGGCCACGATGCAGAAGGACTCCTGATGGCAGAGGTCCACGACCTGCCTGGCGATGCCGTCGGGGTGGAGATCGCTCTCGAGGAGGTCGAGGTCGCGCTGCTCCTCAGCCTGGCGGCGCAGATGGCGGAATTCGTCGCGCCGCGTCCGCTGGAGTCGGAGGATCCGCTGGCCGCGCTGGTGGGCATCGACCCGTCCGCCCAGATGTCCGACGACCCGGCCCTCCAGCGGCTCCTGCCTGACGCCTATGCCGACGACCCGGATGCGTCAGCGCAGTTCCGGCGATTCACCGAGCGGGACCTTCGTGAGGCGAAAGTGCGCAATGCGCTGTCGGTGACCGAGCAACTGGCGGGAAGCCCGAGTTCCGTCGTCGTGACGGGTGACGCGATCCCGCCGTGGCTGGGTTTCCTCAACGACACCCGGCTCACGCTCGGCACGCGTCTCGAGCTCAGTGAGGACAACCACGATGAGCTCGCGGACCTGCCGGAGAGTGACCCGCGTGCCGGGCTCTTCCAGGTGTACGACTGGCTGACGTTCCTGCAGGAGTCCATCGTCCAGCGACTTCTGCCTTCGGCCTAGGGTCACGCCATGCTCGAAATCCGCCGGTCCCTGGTCGACGCCATGGTCGCCCACGCTCGCGCCGACCATCCCGATGAGGCGTGCGGGGTGCTCGCCGGGCCCGACGGCAGCGATCGCCCCGAGCGATTCGTGCCGATGATCAACGCGGCCCGCTCGCCGACGTTCTATGAATTCGACTCCGGTGACCTGCTGCGCCTGTACCGCGACATGGATGAGCGCGACGAGGTCCCCGTCGTCATCTACCACTCGCATACGGCGACCGAGGCCTACCCGTCCCGCACCGACGTGACGTACGCATCCGAGCCAGCGGCCCACTACGTGCTGATCTCCACCCGGGAGACCGGCACCGATGATGGCCCCTACGAACTGAGGTCCTACCGAATCGTCGATGGTGCCGTGACGGAGGAAGCCGTCGAGATCATCGAGGGGTAGGGGCCTTACTGCGAATCCCTTGCATGTGCGAAATGCGGAGTCGCGGGAATCCAGGGAGGTTCGTAGGCTCCGGCACATGGCCGTCGAGGTTCGCATCCCCACCATCCTGCGCACATACACAGCAGGCGAGAAGGTCGTGTCCGCAGAGGGTGATTCCCTCGCGGTGGTCATCCAGGATCTCGAATCCCGCCATCCCGGGATCGCTGACCGCCTGCTCGACGAGAGCGGTCTGCGACGTTTCATCAACGTGTACCTGAACGATGAGGATGTCCGGTTTCTCGAGGGGCTCCAGACACCGGTCGCCGACGCGGACTCGATCACGATCCTCCCTGCCGTCGCCGGGGGCTGACGGTGCGGTTCGACTCGCTGCTCGATTCGGTGGGCGGCACGCCGCTCGTTGGGCTGCCCCGGTTGTCGCCGTCGCCCGAGGTACGGCTGTGGGCCAAGCTCGAGGACCGCAGCCCGACTGGTTCCGTCAAGGACCGGGCCGCGCTGGCGATGATCGAGCAGGCGGAGAAGGACGGACTGCTCTATCCGGGTGCGACCCTGCTCGAGCCGACGTCCGGCAATACGGGGATCTCCTTGGCGATGGTCGCGCGGCAGCGTGGCTATCAACTCGTCTGCGTGATGCCGGAGAACACGTCGGCCGAGAGAACCCAGCTGCTGCAGGCGTGGGGGGCGACCATCGTCCCGTCGTCTGCCGTGGGCGGCAGCAACGAGGCAGTGCGCGTGGCCAAGGAGATCGCCGCAGCAAACCCCGAATGGGTCATGCTCTATCAGTACGGCAACGAGGCGAATGCCCGTGCGCACTATGAGACCACCGGCCCTGAGCTGCTTGCCGACCTGCCGACCATCACGCACTTCGTCGCGGGCCTCGGGACGACGGGGACGCTGATGGGGGCGGGGCGGTTCCTGCGCGAGGCGCGTCCGGAGATCAGGATCATTGCGGCTGAGCCGCGCTACGGCGAACTCGTGTACGGCCTGCGCAATCTCTCGGAGGGCTTCGTCCCTGAGCTCTACGACGAGTCGGTCCTGACGGGACGGTTCTCTGTCGGCCCGCTCGACGCCGTGCGGCGGATGCGTCAGCTGATGGACGAGGAGGGCATCTTCGCCGGCCCGTCCAGCGGCGCGATCCTGCATGCGGCCCTCGGTGCTGCGAGGACGGCACTTCGTGACGGTGAGTCAGCCGACATCGCATTCATCGTGTGCGACGGCGGTTGGAAGTACCTGTCGACGGGTGCGTACGACGGGACCCTCGACAGTGCCGAGGAGGCGCTGGACGGCCAGCTCTGGGCATAGGCCCGATCCGTTCGTCGGATCAGACCGCCTGGGTGAACCAGGCCTTCGCTGCCTTCGTGTTGGCGATCAGCAGGACGAGGGCGCTCAGGACGATGATGGCCCAGCCGAACGGCAGCCGGAACAGGCCGAAGAAGATGTTCAGGATCGACAGGAAGTTCACCAGCACGTAGGCGGTCCCGGAGCCGATGAGCGTCATCTTCATCAGCCACAGGTACATCAGGCCCAGGATGAAGGACAGCAGGCCGTTGATGAACAGGAAGAAGCCGGGGATCTCCTGGCTGTTGCCGGCGAGGTCGGTCACGGTCGGGTTCGCGCCAAGCGGCGCAAGCATCATCCAGATCCCGGTTGCCAGGTCGAACAGGGCGGACAGGAGGACGAGTGCCGCGATGACGGTGACGCCGAATGGTCGCTTCATGGGGCAAGAGTAGGGACGTGCGCCGGGCCCGACTGGGCGCCGCGCCCTAGGCTTGCGTCGATATGGACGACGCGGCGATCGGCATCTTCGACTCGGGCGTGGGCGGCCTCACGGTCGCTCGGGCCGTCATCGACCAGTTGCCCCATGAGCCGGTCCGCTACGTGGGCGACACCGCGCGCGGTCCGTATGGGCCTCGGCCGCTGGCGGAGGTTCGCTCCTTCTCGCTGGAGATCATGGACCGGCTCGTCGCCGACGGGGTCAAGGCGCTGGTCATCGCCTGCAACTCGGCGAGTGCCGCGACTCTGCGTGACGCTCGCGAACGCTACGACGTGCCGGTGATCGAGGTCGTGCACCCGGCCGTTCGTCGCGCCGTCGCAGCGACGAGGTCGGGTCGGGTCGGCGTCATCGGCACCTCGGCCACCGTCACCTCGGGTGCCTACGGTGATGCGTTCGCGGCTGCCCCGCAGGTCGAACTGACCTCGATCGCCTGCCCCCGCTTCGTGGAGTTCGTGGAGGCCGGGATCACCTGGGGTCCCGAGCTGGTTGATGTCGCCAACGCGTACCTCGAGCCGATGAAGCAGGCCGATATCGACACTCTCGTGCTCGGCTGCACGCACTACCCGCTGCTCACGGGCGTCATCTCATACGTCATGGGTGAGAACGTGACGCTGGTGTCCAGCGCTGAGGAGACGGCGAAGGACGTGTATCGCACTCTTGGCGCGCATGATCTGCTGCGCGATCCCGGCCTGCCGGATCCGGTGCACCGCTTCACCGTCACCGGTGATCCCGTCGAGTTCCAGCGACTCGGCCGCCGATTCCTCGGGCCGGAGATCGGCAGCGTCGAGGTCGTCTGATGAGGCTGACGGTGGGCGTGTCTGGCGGCTGTGCCGGGGCTACGTTGCTCCGCTGGACTCACGTGCCCCTGTCATCGTCGAGCAAAACCTCAACCGTCGCCGCGGCCTTGTAGCACGGCACCGAGGGGAGTGGGCCACGCCTGGCTGGCGGGGTGATCCATCCCTCCGCCAGTCCACGGTCGACATTGGCGAGCGCGTTCGGAGCAACGAGAAGGCCCGCCTGGGCTGACCGAAAGGCTGTGACGGCCATCCGGCCTGACGGAGGGGGCGGATAGGGTCACCGCATGACCCGATCAGATGGCCGCACGGCCGACCAGCTTCGTCCCATCACCTTCGAGCGAGGGTGGCTCGAGCAGGCGGAGGGCTCGACGCTCGTCTCGTTCGGCCGCACACGCGTGCTGTGCACCGCGTCCTTCACCGCTGGTGTGCCGCGCTGGCTGAAGGATTCCGGCAAGGGCTGGGTCACGGCTGAGTACGCGATGCTGCCGCGGGCGACCAACACCCGCAACGCGCGCGAGTCCGTCAAGGGCAAGCTGGGTGGCCGCACGCAGGAGATCTCCCGCCTCATCGGCCGCAGCCTGCGCGCGGTCGTCGACATGGAGGTCCTCGGCGAGAACAGCATCCTCATCGACTGCGACGTCCTCCAGGCCGACGGAGGCACCCGCACCGCGGCCATCACGGGGGCCTACGTCGCACTGGCTGATGCCATGGACTGGGCCCGGGGCCAGGGCCTGCTCAAGCCGGGCGTCAACCCGCTGAAGGATTCCGTCGCGGCTGTCAGCGTCGGCATCATCGACGGCGAGGTGCGCCTTGACCTGCACTATGACGATGACGTTCGCGCCGACACCGACATGAACGTCGTCATGACGGGTGATGGTCGTTTCGTCGAGGTGCAGGGCACCGCGGAAGGCGAGGCCTTCGATCGCGCACTGCTCGACCAGCTGCTCGCCATGGCTGGCAACGGCTGCTCAACGCTTGCGGAGCTGCAGGCGGCCGCGCTCGCCGAGCCGATCCCCGCGCGAGGCTGACCCAAGTGGCGCAGGTCGTCCTCGCGACAAAGAACCGACACAAGCTCGAGGAACTGCATCGGATCCTGGATGCAGCGGGCCTGGATATCGAACTGCTCGGTGCAGATGCGTTCCCCGACCTGCCCGACATTGCCGAGACCGAGTCATCGTTCGCGGGCAATGCGCTGCTGAAGGCGCGGGAGATCGCCCGCGTCACCGGATTGCCGGCCATTGCCGATGACTCCGGTCTCGCGGTCGATGCCCTCAACGGGATGCCGGGGATCTTCTCGGCGCGCTGGTCGGGCCGCCATGGTGACGATGCGGCGAATCTTGCGCTCCTGCTGGGCCAACTCAGCGATGTGCCTGAGCGTCGTCGCGGTGCGGCGTTCCATTGCGCGGCCGCGATCGCGCTGCCCGATGGCACGGAGCGGGTCGTTGAGGGCACCATCGAGGGCACGATCATCCGCGAGCCGCGTGGCACCAACGGATTCGGCTATGACCCCGTCTTCGTACCGCTCGGCTACCAGATGACCACCGCGGAGATGCCCTCGCAGGAGAAGGACGCCATCAGTCATCGAGGCCGGGCGTTGCAGGCACTTGCGCCCGTCGTCCGAGAGCTGCTGGGGGAGTAGCTCCATGGCCGCCGGCTGCTATCCCTGCGAGATGAACGCGCGGATCGACGACCTGCCGCCGCGTGAGCGCGTGCACGCTGAGGGTGGCTGGCGGATTGCGCACGCGTTCAACGTCTCCCTGCCGGGCTGGCTCGTCCTGTTGCCGACCAGGCATGTCACTGCCTTTGACGAGTTGAGTGTCGCGGAGGCTGAGGAGTTCGGGCTGCTGGCCCGTCGGGCATCGATCGCGCTACGTCAGGTCACCGGCTGCGAGAAGACCTACCTGATGCTGTTCGCCGAGGCCGAGGGCTTCGCGCACCTGCATGTGCACGTCGTCCCGCGGATGCCCGACTTCGAGCCCGATGTGCTCGGGCCCCGCGTGTTTGCCTTCATGGGTGACGAGGAGGCCGACTGGCTGCCCCGGGACGAGCAGGATGCGCTTGCGCTGCGCCTGAGATCGGCGATG
>CAJAKT010000455.1 GCA_903940375.1 uncultured bacterium
CCGGGGCCTTCATTCAGCCGATCAGATCGGCATGTCGTGTTCCGTCAATCCCAGCCCTACTTGCCGGCTGCGAGGAGCGACTTGCCGGCGAACCCGGCACCGAGCACACCCACCGCGATCATCGCGAGGGCCCACATCGGCAGTCCGGGAGCCTGCGAGCCGTCACCAGCAGGAACAGCAGCCGGAAGGGTGGCAGCTGCGGGAACCGCAACCGTGGCGGCCTCAGGAGCGGCAACCGTGGCCTCCGCGGGGACCGCGACCTCGGCGGGGGCCTCAACCGTGGCGGACTCGACTACAGCCGGCTGACCGGTGTTGCAGTCGAAGTTCTCCCACTGGACGCCGTCCAGGTTCGGGCAGAAGTCCGTCACCGGAGTCGGGCCACCCTGCGGAACGACCGGCGGAACGACCGGCGGTACGACTGGCTCGACGCAGGGACGATCCTGGCCACGATCACCCGTGGCTCCGGTCGGACCGGTCGGACCGGTCGCACCCTCAGGACCCTGGGATCCGGCATCCCCGGGATCACCCTTGGGACCCTGCGGTCCGGTCGGGCCGACCTTGTGATCGTCGCGGAAGCCGGACCTGGAGGTCGGCTCCGCTGACGCACAGATCACGATCTCGTTGCTGCCGCACGGGCCAGCCTGGCCGGTCGGACCGACGGGGCCGGTCGCGCCGGTGGCTCCCACGGGCCCCTGCGAGCCCGTGTCTCCGGTCGGGCCAACGGGTCCGGTCGGTCCCTGCTTCACGTCATCGTCGCTTCGGTAGTTGACAGACCCGAGCTGCACGTCCAGGCACTCTTCGGAGTCCCACGCCGGACCGGTGGCTCCGGTCGCGCCCTTGGGTCCTTCGGGGCCATCCGGGCCCGTGGACCCCGTGGGCCCCTTAGGACCCTTGGGACCCTTGGGTCCCTGCGGGCCGGTCACGCAGTCGGTGCCCTTCGGCTGGTTGCCGTCGATCTTCTTGCACTCGTCCCAGACGATGTTCTTGTCGCACGAGTAGGAGGACTCTCCGCTGCCCGGGCGGTACTGGGTCGCCGCGAAGTCGCCTTCGTGACCGTCGTGGCCGTTCTCGTCCCACGCGTTCTTGCTGATCTCGATCAGGTTGAAGCCGAGCTTCGTCTCGCCCTGGCCGTTCACCTCATGGCAGATCCAGATCTTCTGACCTTCGACATCGACTGCCGAGGCCGGTGAGGCCATCAGGCCGGCGGCGAAGCCCGCCAGGATCATGCTCAGCGAAGCGATCAGGGCCAGCACCTTGAAGCTGGCACCTGCCTTCGCGGACTTGGTTCGATTCATGACAAACCCCCAACTAGGGACAGACGGACTACGACTGACCAAGAGTGAAGGTAAGGAAATGGCAAAATCAACGCAGATCCGGTCAATTGCTCATAAGCAGCGTTCATTGACCGGATAAGGGGATTTCCCGCGGGCATAGGGAAAGCCCGCCGGATATCCGGCGGGCGTTCCCCTAGTGATCGGCTAAGAATCAGCCGACATTGGCGTCCAGCATGCCCCGCATGCCGGCCAGCCGAACCGCTTCCCTGCGCCCCCCGACGCCGAAGAAGCGGTAGATCGCCATGGTCTCCTGGCGGACGGTGGACTCGCTGAAGCCCACCCGCTTGGAGATCTGGGAGTTCGTGAGGCCCTTGGCCATCAGGCCCAGGATCCGCAGTTGCCGGTCCGACAGCACGCCCGGGGCCGGCCGGCGAGCGGCATGAGCAGCTCCGTCATCGGTGCCGACACCCTCCACGAGGGACAGGCTCGTGACCGGGAATCCGCCGCTGCGATCGTCACGCTCGAGGGTCGACAGTGCCTTCTCCGGGCTGGCTGCCACGCTGGTCAGCAGGGACAGATAGAGGGCCAGGACGGCCGCAACACCGGTGACATCGGCTCGCAGGGCCTCGTCCTCAGGGGTCGCGGTGAACGTCAACTGCACGGCGCCAACGCGCTGACTGGGCAGGCTCAGGGGCCAAACAGCCATCGGTTCGTAGGGGGTTTCCTTGTTCCCCATCCACGGATAACGCTCCTCGACCTCCTCGACAGTGCCGAGGATGACGGGCTCGCCGGAGCGGACGGCGTCACTCATCGGCGACGAGTCCCACAGGGACAGCGTCTTGTATGCCTCGAGCGACTGGGGCGACATCCCGAAGGCGCCGACGGCA
>CAJAKT010000456.1 GCA_903940375.1 uncultured bacterium
GCCTTGCGTACGGAGGGCGAGGCACCATTCATGCCCCGACCCTAGACGATGGGGCACGATGTCCCCGTGCCGATCGCAGCGAGCAAAGCCGCCGTGCGCACCCGTATCCGCGCTACCCGGTCGGCCCACTCACTCGAGCAACGCCTGGCCGCCGCCGAAGCACTTGCCGCGCATGCCGAAACGCTCCTTCCCAGCGGGCCAGCAAGCATCACCTGCTACCTGTCCCTCCCCGTTGAGCCCGGCACCGATCAGCTCATCGCCATGGCACAGGCCACCGGGCACCGCGTCGTCGTCCCGCGCATCGACGGGACGCAACTGGACTGGGTCGACCTGCGCCCGGACGGCAGCCTGCAGTCCGGGCCGATGGGGATTCGCGAGCCGGTCGGCGATGCCATCAATCCCGACGACCTTGACACGTTCGCCGTCCTGTTCGTGCCGGCCACCGCAGTCGACCACCACGGTCACCGCCTCGGCCAGGGTGGCGGCTACTACGACCGCACGCTCGCGCACCTGCGGCCACATGCCGACGGTGGTCCGCTGATCGTCGCTGTCGTGTTCGATGACGAGCTGATCGACGGTGTCCCCGTCGAGCCGCACGACTGCCGGGTGGACGCCGCGTTGACACCCAGCGGGATCATTCGGTTCGACGGCTAAACCGTTGGTACGCAACATTGAATGTCAGACCCCCAACGTAGTGTCGAGACATGATCAGCCGAAGCGATCGGGGCCGCACCGACTGTCCTGACGGACGGTCCGGTCAGCTCGCGCACCTGGTTGCGGACTTGGCACACCTCGAGGACGACGAGGTGCTCGACGTGCTCCGTGGCCTGCAGCGCGCGCAGTCCCGTCTCGCATGGGCGGAGCACCAGGCACTCGTGCGACTCGCGGGGCCGTATCAGCGCACGGAGGAGGTCCTCGTCTTCGACCGGCGGGTGGGCACCGAGCGAGTGGTCGAGGTGGCCGACGAGGTGCGCGACGAGATCGCGGCCGCACTCCACCGCTCCCCAAGCCTCGTGCACGACCAGATCACGGCCGCACGCCTGCTCAATGGTCCACTCGCCGCGACCTCGCGAGCCCTGAAGGAGGGGCGGATCACCTCCGCCCAGGCCCGGGTCATCGTGGAACAGTCGCGCCGCCTGACCGGTGCCGCACACTGCGCGAGCATCGATCCGAGTGCGGACAGCCCTGCCCAGGCGGTCGAACGCGCTCGGTTCGCCCAGATGTGCACTGAGCTGCAGAGCCGCGTGCTGCCCTCAGCACCGAGTCAGGTCCTCGCTCAGACCAAGGCCCTCACCCGGCGGGTGATCGCCGCGATCGACGTGGCCGGCGAGCGGCGCCGTCGCGAGCAGGCCCGCTGCACCCGCGACGTGTGGGTGTCCCCGGATGAGGACGGCCTCGCCACGCTGGTGGCACGACTCGATGCACTCACCGCGCATGCCATCCGTGCGGCCATCGACACCGCCGCCCACGACCCTGCGGTCGCGGGCGACTGCGCAGCCACGGCCGGGGAGCGCAGAGCCGAGGCGTTCGCCGCATTGGTGCTCGGGCAGGTGCAGGTCACCGCGCAGATCGACGTCCTCGTGCCACTGGAGTCCCTCTGCGGTGCGAGTTCGGCAGCCCTGCCCGACGGCACCCTCGTGGGGTGGGAGTCGGTTCAAGGGATCGTCGACGACCCCGCCGTCCGGGTGCAGCTCCGACGGCTGACGATCGATCCGCAGACCGGCACCGCCATCGACCTCGGCCGGTCCCGCTACGAGGTGTCCGAGCCGCTGCGCCGGTGGATCAGCGCCCGCGACCGCACCTGCCGGTTCCCCGGCTGCCGGCGACGGGCCACGGCCTGCCAGGTCGACCACATCGACCCGTGGGATGACGGCGGCCGCACGGATGCGGCGAACCTGCAGGCACTGTGCACCCGGCACCATCAGCTCAAGACCCACCGAGGCTGGCGGGCGGCTCGAGACTCGGACACCGGTCGCACCGACTGGCTCTCGCCACTGGGCCGCACCTATCGAGTCGACCCGGAACCGCTGATAGTCCCGGCACAGCATTCGCTGGCATCCGAACGGATCGGGCAGTTGGCCGCGGTCGACGCATCAGGTGCTGGCCCGCCACCCTTCTGAACGAGTCGAACCTTCAGCGGTACCCAGCTCACCTCGGCTCTTCAGCGCGCCGTCAGCGTCAGGACGTCAACTGCATCCGCATCGATGGCCGCCCGGGTGAAGGCCCACGGGTACTGGGCACCCGTCCGCCAGGCATCGATCTGATCCGAGTAGTGCGCGTCGTAGGCATGGCCACTCGCTCCCGTCAGGTTGACCCACGTGGATGCGTCGAAGTCGGAGACGTCGATCACCTGACGCATGCTCGGCACCCAGTCCACCACGTACCCGTCGATGGGCGTCCAACCCGTGGCATTGACAGTCGCCTCGCCTCCCGCGACCTCGATCGGGCCACGGTTGAAGATCGCCTCGATCGGACCGATGCCGCTGTCGCCGAGGGTCTGGTTCTGCAGGAGCAGAGTGTGCAGAGCACCCCAACGCCACTCCTCGGGAGCATCGCCGAGCGTGGCTGACAGCTCGCTGACAGCCGCTGCCATGGACGCCTGCAGGGTCTGGTCGCGTGTCTCAACCTCTGGCGTCGTCTTGTCATCCCACCAGAAGTCGTCCGGGGTGTCCCAGATGTTGTAGATCACCTGCCAGTAGCGGTCGCCGCCGCTCGACGAGATCAGTTCGGTATCCGCCTCGGCGTCGAACATGCGCGCGACCAGTTGGCGCCACACCGCGTTGAAGTAGGCAGCCGGTGCCGAGTCTGCCGACTGCTGGTAGTCCCAGCCCTCGAACAAGGCGACCGAATTCGCCGTCGCATCGCTCGTCGGGAGTGCCTGCATCTTCGGGGCGAGGAAGGATGCGAGTTCGTTGTTCGCATCCATCTGAATCTGCTGCATGCGCGTCGCGTCAACCTTCGCGCCATCGGCAGTCGCCTCCTCGATCAGGTCGACGATCCGCTGGCTGCGCGTTCCGTAGGACCAGTCATCCGTCAGGAAGAAGGGGTACTGCGGGCCGATCACTGCCTGATTGGCGGTGACGATCCAGCCCTCCGGCGGGTTCTGCACGGATGGCAGGGCGGGGAACGGGATGGTCCCCTGCCACTGATAGCGCGAGTCCCAGCCCGGGATCGGCCACTTGCCGTCGTATCCCTCGCGGATCGGGATGATCCCCGGCGCCTGATAGCCGATGTTCCCGTCCACGTCGGCGTAGATCAGGTTCTGCGCCGGGGCCCCGAGGAGGGCGGCGGCACGTCGGAAGGCGTCCCAGTCCGTCGCGGTGTTGAGGGCATCGAACGCATCGAACGTGTTGGTTGGCTGCAAGGCGGTCCAGCGAAGCGCCACCGAATACCCATCACCTCGAGCAGGTGGCGTCTCACGGGTCGCCGTCGAACCCGGCGCAGGGACCGGTGCGTCCGCACCGACGGCCGAGTACGTGTCGATACCGGCGACATCGGAGATCACCGGCCCATCGACCGTCTCGCGGACAGTGATCGTGACGGGCTCTGCGCCCGCCACCTTGATGACCTCATTGCGTGTGGTCATCGGCCGTTCGCTCCCGTCGAGGAGGTACGCATCGCCAACGACCTTCTCCAGCACGAGGTCGGTAACGTCAGGTCCGAGATTTGTGAATCCCCATGCAATGGATGCGTTGTGGCCGATGAAGATGCCCGGCAGCCCCGACATCGTCCAGCCGGCCACGTCGTAGTTGCACGTCTCGCCGACCGTGGTGCAGTGCAGACCCGACTGGTACCACAGGCTCGGCATCATCGGGGCGAGGTGGGGATCGTTCGCCAGCAGCGGCTTGCCCGTCGTTGTCCTGTCACCACCGACGACCCAGGAGTTGGACCCGATGCCGGGCCCGATCGGTCCGAGCCACGGGTCGAGCAGGCGCGAGGCGCGCGCGACATCGAGCAGGGCCGCACGCGCGAGTGGCGATGCACTTGCACCCTTGACACTGCCCGCAGGCGTCGCACCCTGGTCGAACACGCCGTTCACGACCGCACCACCAGCGACGATGGGACGGTGCTCCGCGAAGGGATATGCCGGAAACAGCTTCTCCGTCTCAGGGACTCCCGCAGTGGCCGACATGACGGCGCGGTACACCTCGTCATCGAGGTTGCCGCGAAGGTCCCAGGCGAGTGCCTTCAGCCAGGCGACAGAGTCAGCAGGCTGCCACGGCTCCGGACGATAGTCGGGGTTCTGCAGGCCCAGCACCGCGTACTCGAGGCTCAACTGCTCGCCCGAGTGATCGGCCAGGTAGGCGTTGACTCCCCGTGAATACGAGTCGAGGATCAGCCGCGACCGCTCGGACAGCAACGGGACCTCCTGTTCGGCGATGCGCCGCCAGCCGAGGGTGCGCAGGAACGAGTCGGTCTCGACCTGGCTCGCGCCGAACATCTCTGACAGGCGCCCGGCCGTGATGTGCCGTCGCACATCCATCTCCCAGAAGCGATCCTGCGCATGCACATACCCCTGCGCGACGAACAGGTCGCTGACGTCGTCGGCGTAGATGCTCGGAATGCCGAGGCGATCCCGCACGACCCGGACGGGTGAGGTCAGTCCGGGAACGGAGATCTCACCGGATGTCTGCGGGAAGGAGGCTCGAACCGTGTGGACGGCGTACAGGCCAACCCCGCCCAGAGCCAAGATGATGACCAGACCGACAACAAGCAGAACCCGCCAGACGGTGCGCATCCCGACACGCTACGCGTCAACCGACGACGATGACGGCCAATCGCCACGCGCCCAGGAACAGGGCGACGCAGACGACCGGCATCACGATGACCGCCAGCCAGAACGCGTCACGTGCAGTGGCCCACAACCGGTCGGCCTCCCAGCCGAACCCTGAGAACGTGGTGAAGGCTCCGCAGAAGCCGACCAGCAGCAGAAACCGAAGATCGCCCGTGGTCGTGGCGAGGACGACCCCGGCGATCGCCGAGCCGAGTCCATTCACGACGAGGAGTCCCCACGGGAACTGTCGTGCGTCGCGCGCACTCGCGACGCCTTCCGTGACACCCCTGTCGACGATGAAGCGCAGAGGTGCGCCGACGGCGGCGCCAACGGCCACCGCAATCCAGGTCGTCAGCGTGATCATGGGGTCCTCGCCACCATGAGCGCACCCAGGCGCACGGCCACCAGGCCGAACACCATGGTGATGACCATGTATGCCACGGCGACGAGGGGTTGGCCGTCGTCAAGCAGCAGCCCGGTCTCGAGGGCGAGGGCCGAGAACGTGGTGAACCCGCCGAGGAACCCGGTGATCAGGAACGGCCGCAGCCAGGACGGCCCACGGGCCACGGTCGCGGATGCCGCCACGATGCCGATGGCCAGGCAGCCGGCGATATTGACCGTCAGCGTCGCCCAGGGCAACCGGGTGGTATCCCACTGCTCCAGGCCCAGGGCCACCGCGACGGCGAACCGGGCCAATGAGCCCAGCACGCCACCGAGGGCGATAACGGCTAGGCGGCTCACACCGACGAACGGTACGGGTCGGGCCGGATTGCGCGAAGCGGGCCCGGCGAGGCACACTTAGCACTCGGTGATGGTGAGTGCCAACTCCCTGCCGACGAACCGACGGAGGACCGGTGCCCACGTACGAGTACGCCTGCTCGACCTGCGATGTCACCCATGAGGTGCAGCAGAAGATGACCGACCCCAGCCTGACGGTCTGCCCGGACTGCGGCGAGTCGACGCTGCGCAAGCTCTTCACCGGCGTCGGCATCCACTTCAAGGGCTCCGGCTTCTACCGCACCGACTCGCGCGATGCGAAGTCCTCGACCTCGTCCACCTCCACCACGACGACCAAGGAATCCAGCAGCTCGTCCAGCAGCTCGCCCAGCAGCACGCCGACCACGGCGAGCGCCAGCACGTCCTAGCCTGTGGACAACCGTTCGACGGCTGGCGCGCGCTCGCCTACCGTCGGGCCATGCCTGCCCAGCACGCCGACCGTGCATCGCGCGCGTCCCGGAATCCACGCGCCTTCGCTCATCGATTCCTCAGACGCCATCGGCGCGCACTCGCAGCAGCGACGGCGGGCCTCGGGGTCCTGATCGCCCTGACGTCACTGCGCGGTGCCGCCGCACCGACCACCAGCGGGCCAGCACCCAGCGACGGACCAGATCTGCGCTCCGGCGAGGTCATCGTTCCCGTGCTTCTTGCGAGCAGCGCTATCGCCGGTGTCCTGTCCGAAGGCGACATCGTCGACGTCGTCGGCTTCCCCGAGGGCCAGGCCACCGTTGTGGCGCCGCGGGTTCGCATCATCGGTCTGCCCTCGTCGGGCTCGTCCTTCAGCGCCTCGTCGTCAGCGGTCGTGCTGGTGGCCGCACCTGCGTCCCAGGCCCTGGCATTGAGCGCCGCGTCGAGCGAAGGCGGCGTCACCGTGACGATTCGTCGTGACTAGGTCGCGCAAGTAGATTCCGACGCAACCCGTTGTCGGCGCGGCATTCGCGGCGCTCATCATGCCGATCGTGGGGATCTTCCTCGGCGGCGGAATCAGCGCAGGGACCGTCGAGATCAACGGCCAGGTCATCGACTTCACCATGATGATCAACGCCGTCATCGTGTTCGTCATCACGC
>CAJAKT010000457.1 GCA_903940375.1 uncultured bacterium
CTGGCGAACGCGAGCGGCTCCATCCGTCGAGGTAACGGGACGGGAGCTCGGGTCTCCACCCGACCGTCCCCGCGTGCTGTCTGCACCCGGGGATTCATGGTCTTCGGGGGCGCGGCGCCTGCATTCCGGCACCGCTCACCCCAAGGAAGACATGACCACCACTCCCGGCATTCGCCGCATCCTGGCCACGACAGTCGTCGCGGTCGTCCTCGGCTCGGCGGTCCTCGCACCGTCGGCCTCCGCAGCCCCCAGCCCGACCGTCGGCCTCTACGGCGACTCCGATCCCACCTACGACGGCGTCTGGCGCCAGTCGATCGGGATCATGGGCCTGGCCGCCAACGAGATCACTCCCCCGGCCGCGGCCATCACCTGGCTGCTCGGGCAGCAGTGCGCCAACGGATCCTTCCAGGAGTACCGCGCAGACCTGAACGTTCCGTGCGGTGCATCGGATCCGGTCAACTACACCGGTCCCGACACGAATGCGACCGCGGCCGCGCTCATGGCCCTGATGGCACTCGACGATTCCGACGTGAAGGTCCCGGCCCGCACCATGAACGCCATCGTCGATGCGGCCGACAAGGCCGGTGTCTGGCTGAGGCGCCAGCAGAACGCCGATGGCGGCTGGGCCTACTTCCCGGGTGGCACTTCGGATGCGAACTCGACCGGGCTCTCCCTGTCGGGCATCCTCACGCAGGCACCGTCCTACGACATCACCGCGTACAAGCGGGCCGCACGCTTCCTCGGCACCGTTGCCGCATCGTGCGCTGACGGCGGTGGCTTCGCCTACCAGGCCGGCAGTGCGGTCGACGGCTCCGCATCAGCACAGGGCCTCGTCGGCCTCGTCGGGCCGATGCCCGTATCCGGGCCGCGCAAGCTCGCCGTCGGTGCGCCATGTGCCAACACCGCGAAGGGCAAGGCGATCAGCTACCTCGCCAAGGGGCTGGCAGCCACCGGCACGCTCACATCGGCCCTCAGCGCCGGCCAGCCGGACTACGCGAACACGGCCACCGCCGTCCTCGGACTCGTCGCAGCGGGCCAGGGCCGGGCCGCCGTCGCGAAGGCGGTGTCGGCGCTCAAGGCGAATGCCTCGGCGTTCACCGCCGGTGGCAGCCCGACCGCCACGGGACTGCTGCTCCTGGTCGCGCAGGCGACCGGAGGGAAGCCGACTGCCTTCGGTGGGCTCAATCTGGTGAACGCGCTCAACGCGTCGATCCGCAAGTAGCGCCATGACGAGGACGACGGCTCGCAGGCCCGGTGCAGGTGCACTGGCCTTCCTTGCCGTCGTCCTCGTCACCCTCATCACCGTCATCACGGCGGCACCGGCACACGCATCGGCGTACCGCTACTGGACCTACTGGCAGGCGCCGGTCGGCACGACCGATTGGACCTTCGCCACCCAGGGCCCCGGCACGGCCATCCCGGTCGACGGGTCCGTAGAGGGCTGGCGGTTCGCGGTGACCACGCGCACGGGCACGCAGGAGGACATGCCGTCACCGGATCCGGACTTCGCCACTGCCTGCGCGGACACCCCCGCTGTCACCGGCCGCAAGCGCGTCGCCCTCGTCATCGATACCGGTCGGCCGACGGACGCCCCGGCCGGGCAGCAGGCGCCCGCAGCGAGCGTCACCTGTGTCGTCGCCGACGAGGACGCCACCGGCTACGACGTACTCCGATCCGTCACCGACGTTCGCACGGAGAACGGCTTCATCTGCGGCATCGCCGGTTATCCCGTCGGCGAGTGCGCGCCTGTTCTTGATGATGCGGCCGTGGCCGCGATCGCCGCTGCCGCATCCGCTGCACCGTCCGCGAAGAGCGAACCGACGTCGTCTGCGTCCCCCTCAACCGCCATGGATTCCGGCACCGGATCAGCGACCGTGGACAACGGCACGCCGTGGGCTGCCGTCGGCGTCCTGGTCACCGTCATCGCCATCGGCGGCATCCTGCTGGCGAGGAGGCGACGACATGGGTGATCGCCGCTGGCTGCACCCCGGCGCATGGTGGGTCTGGGCACTCGGCCTGGCAACCGCCGCTAGCCGCACCACGAACCCGTTGCTGCTGCTGCTCATCATCACGGCCGCGGCCGTCGTGGTGAGTGCCCGGCGGCCGGACGCACCGTGGGCACGCTCCTTCGGCTTCTTCGTGCGACTCGGACTGATCGTCATCGTCGTGCGCGTGGCCGTGCAGGTGCTGTTCGGCGCCGCCATCGGCACGACCGTGCTGCTCGAACTGCCGGGGATCGGATTGCCGACATGGCTCGCCGGGGTGCGCCTCGGCGGCGACCTCACCCTCGAGTCGCTGCTGATGGCGCTGTACGACGGGCTCCGGCTCGCCACGATCCTCATCTGCGTGGGCGCCGCCAACTCGCTCGCCTCTCCGACGCGGCTGCTCAAGTCCGTGCCGGCTGCGCTCTACGAACTCGGGGTGAGCGTCGTCGTCACGCTGACGTTCACTCCGCAGCTTGTGGCTGATGTCGAGCGGCTCGGCACAGCGCGGCGCCTCCGCGGGCGTAAGACATCCGGACCACGCGCTATCGCCGGGGCGGCCATCCCCGTTCTGGAGGGCGCACTCGAGCGATCGGTGATGCTTGCGGCCGCGATGGACTCCCGCGGATACGGCCGGCGCGGAGCGGTGTCGCCAGCCGCGCGCCGCACGGCATCGACACTGCTTCTCGGCGGTCTCGTCGCCGCGTGCATCGGCACCTACGGACTGGTCTCCGCTGATGCCCCCGTCCTCCTGGGCCTGCCCATGCTGGTCCTGGGCATCGGCGTTGCCGTTGCCGGTGTCTGGCTGGCGGGACGGACCTCCGTGCGCACCAGCTACCGCCCCGACCCGTGGCGGGCCCCCGAGTGGCTCGTCAGCGGTGCAGGAGTCGCGGCGGCCGGCACCTTCGCCCTGGCCGGCTGGCTCGCCATGCCCGGACTGGCCACCTCCGTCGATCCGCCCGCCTGGCCGCAGCTGCCCCTCCTTGCCCTCGCGGGTGTCCTCATCGCGATGACCCCTGCCCTGACCGCCTCGCCGCTCCCGTTGTCCGCCGTTCCCCCGCCTCGCGCACCCCGCTCGCCCCGCCCAACCGTGGAGGTCACCGCATGATCACCTTCGATGACGTCACGATCACCTATCCCGGCGCGAGCACACCGACCCTGACGCATGTCGACCTCGTCATCCCGGAAGGCGAACTCGTCCTCGTCGTCGGCCGCACCGGCAGCGGCAAGACCACCCTGCTACGCGCCATCAACGGCCTGGTCCCCCATTTCACCGGCGGCACGCTCGCCGGGCGGGTCATCGTCGATGGTCGCGACACCGCCAGCCATCCGCCGCGCGAACTGGCCGACCTCGTCGGCGTCGTCCCGCAGGACCCGATGAGCGGATTCGTCACCGACACCGTCGAGGACGAGCTGGCCTACGGCATGGAGTGCCTCGGCATCGCACCGGACGTGATGCGCCGACGCGTCGAGGAGACCCTCGATCTGCTCGGACTCGCAGACATCCGGCAGCGCCCGCTTCGCTCGCTGTCCGGCGGACAGCGCCAGCGCGTCGCGATCGGTGCCGTGCTGGCCGCCCATCCCCGCGTTCTCGTGCTGGACGAACCCACCTCGGCTCTGGATCCCGGAGCCGCCGAGGAAGTACTCGCTGCGCTGCAACGCCTTGTCCACGATCTCGGGGTCACGGTCGTCATGGCCGAGCATCGGCTGGAGCGCGTCGTGCAGTACGCCGACATGGTCGTCGTCGTCCCCGGTGGTGATCAGCGCGTCCGAAGCGGCACGCCTGCCGAGATCATGCGCAGTGCGCCCATCGCCCCGCCGGTCGTCGAGCTCGGCCGGCTGGCCGGCTGGCAGCCACTGCCCCTCTCCGTCCGCGATGCCCGCCGCGCGGCTGGTCCCCTGCGCGACCTGCTCGTCGGTCGCACGCCCCATCTGCGCGCTGTTCCACTGAAGGCACGCGGGCTAGCCAGCACGGACGATCTTGTCGTGCGCTACGGCAATCACGTCGCCCTGAACCACGTGTCAATCGACATCGCCAAGGGCGAGATCGTCGCGCTGATGGGCCGCAATGGCGCCGGCAAGTCGACGCTGCTCAATGCGATGGTCGGTGTCGGTCCCCGCGGCACCGGTCGCGTTCGCGTCGACGGCGCCGATCCGGTCGCCCTGTCAGGTGCCGCCCTGCTGAGGTCGGTCGGCCTGGTGCCGCAGGAGCCAGGCGACCTGCTCGAGTCGACCACGGTCGCCGACGAATGCCGCGCATCCGACCGTGACGCGGACTGCGCAGCCGGCACGACGCGTGCGCTCCTCGCGCTGATGGCACCGGATATCGAGGACGGCACCCATCCACGCGATCTCTCCGAGGGCCAACGACTTCTGCTGGTGCTCTGCGTGATCCTCGCCGCACGCCCGCCGTTGCTGCTGCTCGACGAGCCGACCCGAGGACTCGACTACCCCACGAAGGCGCGACTCGCTCGCGTCCTGACCGACCTCGCGGAGGCCGGACATGCGGTGATGCTGGCGACACATGACGTCGAGCTCGTCGCCGAAGTCGCCGACAGAGTCGTGATCCTCGCCGAGGGCGAGGTCGTGGCCGACGGCCCGACCACCGAGGTCGTCACGTCTTCACCGATGTTCGCGCCGCAGGTCGCGAAGATCCTGTCGCCCGAGTCGTGGCTCACCGTCGACCAGGTCGCAGGTGCCATGACGGCTGATGAGCTCGACGGGGTCGCGGGATGACAGTCAACGCGGTGCGGCTGGGCACGAGATCGAAGGCGGCGATCACCCTCGTCTCCGTCGTCGGGCTGGTGGCCTTCATCTGGCCGCTGCTCGCGGCACCCGAGTCGGCCGCAGTCGCGCACTCATCGGATGCGCCGCTCCTGTTCGCCGTCGTCGTGCCGATGCTGCTGCTGGTCGTGCTGGCGCATATCAACGACGGTGGGATGGACGCGAAGTCCGTTGCGATGC
>CAJAKT010000458.1 GCA_903940375.1 uncultured bacterium
AGCGTGTCATCGTCGCCCAGGACCCCCTCAGCGGGGTCCGAATGGTCATCGCCCTGCACTCCACCGTGCTCGGCCCCGCCCTCGGCGGTACCCGGATGGCTGCCTACGCGGATGCCCCGGATCCCGAAGCCGCGGCCTACGCCGACGCCCTGCGCCTGTCCCGGGCCATGACCTACAAGAACGCCCTCGCCGGCCTCGACCACGGTGGTGGCAAGGGCGTGATCCTCGCGTCGCCCGAGGCCAAGGACCCGGCCGTCCTGCACGCCTACGGCCGACTGGTCACCTCACTTGACGGCGCCTACGTCACCGCTGGCGACGTCGGCATGTCGGTTACCGACATGGACGTCATCGGTGAGGAATGTCCGTGGACCACGGGCCGATCACCCGAGAAGGGCGGCGTAGGCGATTCCGGCATCCTCACCGCCCTAGGGGTGTTCCTGGGGCTGCGGGCCAGTGCCCAGGTCGTCTTCGGTACCGACGACCTGGCCGGCCGGCGGATCGCCGTCGTGGGGGCTGGCAAGGTCGGTGGCCGCCTGATCGGGCATCTCGCCGACGCCGGCGCCATCGTGACCGCCCTCGATCCGGCGGAATCGGCCCAGGCGGCCGTCCTCGATGCCCACCCCCAGGTCAGGTTCGTCGACTCCCTCGACGCCCTCCTCGCTGAGGGACCCGAGGTGCTCTCCCCCAACGCCATGGGCGGGCTGATCACCCCCGAACTGGCTCGGCAGCTCGGGGTTCGCCTCGTCTGCGGTGGGGCGAACAACCAGCTCGCTGACCCGGCTGTGGGGGACCTGCTGGCCGAGCGCGGCGTCGTCTACGCCCCAGACTTCATGGTCAACTGCGGCGGGGTCATCCAGGTGGCCGAGGAACTCGTCGGTGGCGATCTCGACCGGGCGCGGAGGCGTACCGAGCGGGTTTTCGAGACCACGATCCGAGTCCTCGAGCGGGCCGCCAGCGAGGGGATCACCCCTGTCGCCGCGGCCGAGCGGGAGGCCGAGGACCGAATCGCCGACTTCGGCGCCACCCGCTAGGTTCGAGGACTGGGTGCGGGCCGCTGCATCGGCAACGATCGGCGAGCCGGTACTCTAGGGTTTCGTTACTGCGCCACCGCCGGACGGCGGCGAGCGTCTAATGTCCACGATGAGTCGGGGCTTTCGTCCCCGGATGAGGGGGTCGAGCCATGGGGCGCGGCCGTGCAAAGGCGAAGCAGACGAAGGTCGCCCGTCAGTTGAAGTACGGCGGACCTCAGACTGACTTCGACCGACTTCAGGCTGAGATCGGCAGTGGCGAGAGCCATGTGGCTGAGCCGCTGGAGACCGATGTCGATGTTGTCGACGACCCGTACGCGGACGACCCCTACGCCAAGTACTACGACGAGGACGAGGAAGCCGAGTCCGGCTGATCCGTCGGCCTAGGAGTGCTGCCCCACGAGGCTGACAGCCCCGCCCGGTCCGCCCTTGGCCTCAGCATCGCCCCGCTCCCCGTCACGGCGCTGCCGCACCGATCCGCATGCCCAGGCGCGCACTCCGCGACCCCCAAGAAGCTCGATCGCCTTGTCGGCATCTGCGGCAGCCACGACGGCGATCATCCCGATACCCATGTTGAACGTGCGCTCGAGATCTGCCACCTCGACATTGCCGAGGTCCTTGATGACGCCGAACACCGGCTGTGGCGTCCACGTCGCACGGTCAACGTCGACGGCGACTGTTGACGGCAGTACTCGTGCAAGATTCGCGGCAAGTCCACCACCAGTGACATGACTGATCGAGTGCACGTCGACCGCCGCAGCGAGGGCCAGGCAGTCACGGGCGTAGATGCGAGTCGGCACGAGAAGTTCCTCCCCGACCGTGCACCCGAGTTCGTCGAGGTGCGCCGAGAGGCCCGGTCCGCCGTCCCCGAGGAGCACAAGCCGGGCCAGCGAATATCCGTTCGAGTGCAAGCCAGATGAGCCCATCGCGATGACAACGTCGCCGACCTGCACGCGGTCGGGACCCAGCAGGTCGTCGGCATCGACGACACCCGTGCCCGCACCAGCCACGTCGTACTCGTCGGGAGCCATCAGCCCGGGATGCTCCGCCGTCTCGCCGCCGACCAGCGCACAGCCACCCTGCCGGCAGCCCTCCGCAATCCCCGACACGATGGCCGCGATGCGCTCCGGCACGACTGACCCGACGGCGATGTAGTCGGTCATGAAGAGCGGTTCCGCCCCGCACACCACCAGATCGTCGATGACCATCGCAACGAGGTCGATGCCGATCGTGTCGTGCACATCCATGGCCCGTGCCACCGCGATCTTCGTTCCGACCCCATCGGTCGACGTGGCCAGCAGCGGGCGACGCATGCGGGTGAAAGCCGAGATGTCGAACAGCCCGGCGAACCCGCCGAACTCGCCCACGACCTCCGGTCGCTGCGTGGAAGCGATCGAAGCGCGCATCAGGGCCACCGCCCGCTCGCCCGCCTCGACATCGACTCCCGCCGATGCGTACGACGCGGTCATGGGCGCCCCAGCGCGTCCGAGGCACCGCCACCGAGCAGAGTCGCGACTCCCTCGGTGTCGGACGAGATTCCGTCGACGACACGGCGCTCAATGCCTTCGAGCACATGCTTGCCGAGCATCTCCGGCTCCGGCAGGCCGATGGGGTAGACCCCGTCGAAGCAGGCCCGGCAGAGCCGGTCCTTCGCGACAGTGGTTGCCTCGATCAGCTGCTCAAGATCAACGTAGGCGAGTGAATCGGCGCCTATCGACGTGCAGATCTCATCAACCGTCAGCCCGTTGGCGATCAACTCAGCACGACTGGCGAAGTCGATGCCGTAGAAGCACGGCCACTTGACCGGCGGGCTCGAGATCCGTACATGCACCTCACGCGCGCCGGCTTCGCGCAGCATCCGCACGAGCGCGCGCTGAGTGTTGCCCCGAACGATCGAATCGTCGACGACGATCAGGCGCTGGCCAGCGATGACATCGCGCAGGGGATTGAGCTTGAGCCGGATGCCCAACTGCCGGATTGACTGCGACGGCTGGATGAAGGTGCGACCGACGTAGGCGTTCTTGACCAGCCCCTCAGCGAACGGGATGCCCGACTCCTGCGCGTAGCCGATGGCGGCGTAACGACCAGACTCCGGCACCGGGATGACCAGGTCAGCCTCGACGGCGTGCTCACGGGCGAGCCGCCGGCCCGTCTCGACTCGGACCGTCTGAATGCCGCGGCCGGAGATGCTGGTGTCCGGCCGGGCCAGGTAGACGAACTCGAACAGGCAGCCCTTCGGATCCGCCTCGGCGAAGCGGCTCGAACGAAGCCCGTTCTCGTCGATGACGATGAGTTCACCCGGCTCGACCTCTCGCACGAACGATGCCCCGACGATGTCGAGGGCGGCCGTCTCGCTGGCGATGACCCACCCGCGCTCAAGGCGACCGAGGACGAGGGGGCGGATGCCCTGGGGATCGCGGGCCCCATAGAGCGCGTCATCGTCCATGAACACGAGTGAGAACGCACCCCGCACATGCGGCAGTTCCTCCAGGGCCGCCGCCTCAATGGTGAGGTCAGCGTGCGACGCGATGAGCGCGGCGAGCGTGTCCGTGTCGCTCGTTGCCTGCATGCGGGTGTCGAGCGGAAGCTCACCGGACTGGCTGGCCAGGTCGGCCAGCCGGGCCCGCAGTTCTTGGGTATTGGTCAGGTTGCCGTTGTGGCCGAGCGCCAGGTGGCCCGTGGCGGTGGCCCGGAAGGTGGGCTGGGCGTTCTCCCACACGCTGGATCCGGTGGTGGAGTAGCGGGTGTGGCCGATCGCCACATGCCCGTGCAGCGACTCCAGGCTCGCCTCAGTGAACACCTGCGACACGAGGCCCATGTCCTTGTAGACCACGATGTGAGAGCCGTCGCTCACGGCGATACCTGCCGACTCCTGGCCTCGGTGCTGAAGGGCGTAGAGACCGAAGTAGGTCAGCTTGGCGACCTCGTCGCCGGGCGCCCAGACCCCGAAGACACCGCAGGCATCCTGCGGCCCCTTCTCGCCGGGAAGCAGATCGTGGGACAGGAGTCCATCACCGCGGGGCACGCCCACAGCCTACCCATCCCACTCGGTGATCAGATCAGCCCGCCGCCGGTCTCATCAGCATTCGAGAACCTCTGCGCCACGTAGATCGGGAGGATGCTGACCAGCACCAGCGCTGCTGCGACCAAGTTGACGTTCGGCGCCTGATTGGGGCGGAAGAGGTTCTGGTAGATCCAGATCGGCTG
>CAJAKT010000459.1 GCA_903940375.1 uncultured bacterium
CCGCGCCTTCGGGCCGGTACTCGAGGCGGGTCAGTCGCGGCGGGTTAGCCGAGCCCTGGCCGACCGCGAGGATGCCACCGCACTTCTCGCGAACGAGGTCGAGCTCGTCCCAGATGGTGACGTGGACGGGCAGGCCGGCGACGGCTGACTCGGCCGCGTGGGCCAGGGCGGCCGGGGTCTGCGCATTGGGCGGGGTGTTCACCAGGTCGCGCGTGAGGTTGACGGAGGCGGCGACGATGGCGACGTCCTTCGCGGCCTGCTTCTGCTCGGGCGTGGGTGCGGACTCGAGCAGGACGGTGACTGACTGCACGGGTGCCTTGCGATCCTTCTTCGACGAGCTGCGGTAGGCCACGAAGTCGTAGGCGCTCAGCAGGGCAGCGATCGAGACGGTCAGCAGGGCATCGTCGTCGGCCAGCGGGAGGGCCAGGGCGACCTTCTTCGTGCCGGCGAGGCTGCGGATGGCTTCGCCGACCGCGCGCCGCTGCGCCTCTGCGTCGGCTTGCTTCGCCGCATCGCCGAGGCCCAGTCCGACGACGACTGCGGCCTTGATCGTGCCGCCACCGGGAATACGGGTGACCTCGCCGGCCTTGCCGGTCGCGCCCATCGCGGCGAAGGCCTCGGCCAGCCGCGTGCGGACGGCCGCACTCAGGCCCGGGGCGATCACGTCGGCCTTCTTGCCTCGTCCCGGTGCGAGCGCCACGACGAGGGCGTCGGTGACGGTGGCGGCGGGCTTGGAGTCGGCGAGGACGAGCTTGGCGGTGGGCGTGTGCGTCATGGGGGAACTGTAATCATGGGAGCGGCACGGCGGGCCTGAGTGGACGTACTACGGTCTGCACGTGAGCGACCAGACGCTGAAGCAGACGCCCTTGCACTCCCGGCACGCGGCGGCGGGCGCCAAGACCGCGGACTTCGGCGGCTGGGACATGCCCATCGAGTACACCGGCGTGCTCGCCGAGCACACCGCGGTCCGGACGGCCGTCGGCCTGTTCGACGTGTCCCACATGGGCAAGGTCCGCATTCACGGCCAGGGTGCGGTCGGTTTCCTGAACTCGGTGCTGGCCAATGACCTCGATCGGGTCGGCGCTGGTCAGGCGCAGTACTCGATGCTGTGCAATGACACCGGCGGCGTGATCGACGACCTGATCGTCTACCGCTGGGCGGACGATGAGGTCTTCATGATCCCCAACGCATCCAACGCGGCCACCGTCGTCGCAGAGCTTCGCCGTCGTGCGCCCGAGGGTGTCGTCATCGATGACCACCACGACGACCACGGCATCATCGCCGTGCAGGGTCCGCGAAGCATCGACGTGATGCGAGCCATGGGACTGCCCGCTGACCACGACTACATGGCGATGGCGTCAGCGGAGTTCGGCGGGCAGCCGGTCATCGTCTGCCGAACGGGGTACACGGGCGAGCACGGCTACGAGATCGTCGCGCCCGTCGCGGTGCTGGGCGACCTGTGGGATGCGCTGCTCGCCGTCGGTGAGCCGTTCGGTGCGATCCCGGCGGGCCTCGGCGCCCGCGACACGTTGCGCACGGAGATGGGCTATCCCCTGCACGGCCAGGACATCAGCCCGACGATCACGCCGGTCGAGGCGATGATCGGGTGGGCGGTCGGCTGGGACAAGCCGCAGTTCGCGGGTCGCGACGCACTTGTGGCGCAGCGGGCCGCCGGGCCCGAGCGGCGGCTGCGCGGGCTGCTGGCCCTGGACCGCGGTATCCCGCGCCCGCACATGGCGGTCTATCGCGAGGGGCTCGACGGTGCGGTCGTCGGCGAGGTCACGAGCGGGACGTTCTCCCCGACACTGAAGCAGGGCATCGCGCTGGCCCTTCTGGATGCGAGCATCTCGCTCGACGACGAGGTTGTGGTCGATGTGCGGGGGCGGGCATCGCGCTTCCGTGTCGTCAAGCCGCCGTTCGTGCAGCCCAGCACGCGCTAAGGGTCAGGCCAGGAGCTCGAGCAGGGCCAGAGTCGCCTGAGCGCCGCGACCGGCATCGTCCGTCAGCTGCAACGGCAGCCCGACGGGCAGCCCGACCCGCTCGATCGCGGCGGTGCGACCGGCATCGGGGGAGTCCGAGCCGGCCCGCCACCAGCCCTTCGCGCGGTGGCTCAGCCGGTCGGCGATCAGGGCAGCGGCGAGTTCGTCCGTCGCGTCGATCAGGCAGGGCGTGCGCCGAGCAGCAGCGGCGAGCAGCACACCCGCTACGCCGGCAATCGCCTGTGCGTTCAGTGCCTCGAGCAGTTCGAGTGGGCTGCCGCGATGCTCGGACGTGGCGGCGACGCGGTCGCGGATCGCGGCGCACTCGTCCATCCACTGGCGGTCCGGCAGGCCGGCTGGCTGCGGCAGGACCGACGATGCCTCCTTGCGACTCAGCATGGCGATGATGGTTCGGGCGATGACGTCATCACGTGCGTCGATGCGCGGTACGAGCAGCGTCACGCCGGAGTCGATTGCGCGATCGGCGGCGTCAACACCCGCGCGGAAGGCATCGAGGGTTGTCGGCGACGGCTCGTTAGACGGGTGCACGACGGCCCAGGAGAGGGGCGCGTCCGTCGAGACCGATTGCCACCACGCCTGCAGTGCGGCGAGTTCGCCCGTGATGTCGTCGGGCAGATCACCAACGGGCGGCACCGCATCGGGGACGGCAATGCGATCGATGAGGGCCGACACATCGACGGGCAGGTCGCTCACGGGACTCCAGCGGTCGGGCCTGCGCGGACGCTCAGGTCGGAAGCAGCACCAGTATGACGAGGGCTGATGTCGTTGCCAGTTCCATGGTGGCCCCCAGCACGTCGCCGGTGATGCCGCCGAGGCGGCGTATGGCGATTCGGACGACCACGGCTCCCACGATGAGCGAGCCCAGGACGGCCGCGACGGCGGTCAGGGGGTGGATGGCGGTGCCGCTGGCCGCAGCAGCGCACGCGGCGGTCCAGGCGACGGCGACGACGACGAAGGCCGCAGGCGGGACGCTGCCGGCCACGGTGGCGCCGAGGCCGTCGGGTCGAGCTGCCGGGACGCCGCGCACGCACGCGAGGGTGATCGCCAGGCGGCCGGTGCCGCTCGCGATGACCAGACCGATGATCGCTGCCCCGATCGAGATCACGCCCGCGTACGCGACCACCTGCACGAGCAGGACGAGCACGATGGCAACGACACCGAATGGCCCGATGTCGGAGCGTCGCGCGATGTCCAGTGCCTGCGCGGCAGGGCGGCCACTGCCAAGGGCATCGGCGGTGTCGGCGAGGCCGTCGAGGTGAAGTCCGCGCGTCAGATAGGCCATGGCGGCGATGGCCAGGGCAGCGAGGATCAGCGGACCGAAGGCCGGTGAGACGTGGGACGCGAGCAGTTGGACGATCCCGCCGATGACGAGGGCGATGAGTACGCCGACGATGGGCGCCATCAGCATGGCGCCGCGCGCCGCCCGGGCATCCACGGTGCGGGGGTGCGGAACGGGCACCCGCGTCAGGGTGCCGATCGCCAGGCGCAGGGCGTCAGGCATCGCGGTCCGTCACGCCTGCACTGTCGAACGTCGCCATCTCGGCGAGGGTGCTGGCAGCGGCCGTGAGGAGCGGGATCGCGAGCAGGGCGCCCGTGCCCTCGCCGAGGCGCAGGCCCAGATCGATCAGGGGATCAAGGCCGAGTGATGCCAGGGCGATCGTGGCAGCCGGCTCCGTCGATCGATGCCCGGCGACCCACCAGTCGCATGCGCCGGGCGACAGCCGCTCGGCGACGAGCGCGGCTGCGCACGACACGATGCCGTCGAGGATGACGGGGATGCCGCGCGCGGCTGCCTCGGCGAGGTAGCCGGTCATGGCGGCGATGTCGGGACTGCCGACGCGCGCGAGAAGGAGGGCCGGATCCTCGGTGGCATCGATGCCACGTGCCATTGCTGCCGCGACGGCGGTGCACTTGCGCGTGAGTGTCTGGTCATCGATCCCGGTACCGCGACCGGTGATGGTTGCGGCGTCGGTCCCGGTCAGCAGGCCGATCAGAGCTGCCGCGGGTGTGGTGTTGCCGATGCCCATGTCACCGGCGATCAGGATGTCGGCACCTGCGGCGATCTCCTCGCGCGCCAGGTCGCGGCCCAGGGCAATCGACGCGTCCGCCTCGTCGCGGGTCATGGCGTCCTCGCGGTCGATTGACCCGCTCGATCTCCGAACCCGTCGGGCTGCGACCGCAGGATCGAGAGCATCCAGGTAGCCCGCATCGGCATCGACGCTCACATCGACGACGCGGACCGTGGCGCCCATCTGCCGTGCGATGACGTTGGCAGCGGCACCGCCGGTGACGAAGTTGGCGACCATCTGTGCGGTGACCTCCGGCGGGTACGCCGAGGTCGATGCCGTGCGCGCGATGCCATGGTCGCCGGCGAAGATGACGAGCGCCGGATGGCGAAAGGGCGTGGGCGGGCACTGTCCCTGCACAGCGCACATCCAGACCGAGAGGTCCTCGAGTCGGCCCAGTGCACCGCTCGGCTTGGTCAGGGTCAGCTGTCGCGCGGCGGCCGCTGCTGCTGCGTCCTCGTCAGGCATGGCTGGGAACTCCCGTTCGGCTGGGTAGGGGTACAGGGTGACCGGCCACGACGAGGATCGTCTGGTCGCAGGCTGCCGCGGTGCGTGTGTTGAGCACGCCGAGGAGGTCGCGGAAGAGGCGTCCGGACGCGGTTGCCGGCACGATGCCCATCCCCACCTCGTTCGACACGAGGATGACGTCGGCAGCGCACTGCGTCAGCGCCGCGATGAACGCGTCGATGCGGCCGGCCGCATCGGCCTGCACACCCGCGCGGTCGCCTGACTCCGCACGCGTCCAGGCGTCGAGATCATCGAGCTGGGCGGTGAGCCACAGGGCGAGGCAGTCAACGAGGATCGTCGACGCCTCATCGGCCGACATCAGGGCTGCTGTCACGTCGGTCGTCTCGATCGTCTGCCAGTGGGCGGGGCGTCGGCCCTGGTGCTGCGCAACACGTTCCGCCCATTCGTCGTCGCCCTCGCGGACCCCGCCTGTCGCGATGTACACGACGTGGAGGCCGTCCGCGGCCATCGCCTCGGCCGTCACGGACTTACCTGACCGTGCACCACCGAGGACCAGTCGCCTGCCCGCCGGCCGGCCGGATGCGCGGTGCGTGTCGATGGTGCCGAGGTCGTCGAGGACGCGAACGCCCAGTGGTGCCAGACGTTCGCGCAGTTCGCGGGTCGGCGGGTTGTGGTGGCTCAGATGCGTGGCGACGACGACCGTGCTGTCGGTCACGGAGCCCTGGTCGCGCAGTGACGCAAGGAGAACGGGCAGGGTCGCGAGATCCAGGTGGCCGGTGCCGTGGTCGTGCACGTCGCCGAATGTCTCGTCGACGATCACCGCATCGAATCGGCCCGTGAGGGCAGCGAAGGTGGTGGCCGGCAGGGGGCCGGTGTCCGTCGCGTACAGCAGCCGCTGGCCATCCGGCGCGCTCAGATCGAACAGCACGGCCTCGGTCGCGAGGATGTCGCCGTCACCGGAGGCATGTGCCGCGGGCAGCACGTGGACGTCGTAGGTGCCGGTGGGTGTGGGCAGGTCGAACGACTCACCGGGCGCGATGACGTGCAGATCGACGCATGAGTCCGGGCCGATCCAGTCGCGGCACAGGTCGATGGCGTGCGCCGGGCCCCACACATGCAGGGTGCGCGTCGGTGCCGTCCATCGCCGGGAGAGCAGGAAGGCCGGGTGCAGGTGGTCGGGATGGCCGTGCGTCAGCAGGACATGCTCGACGGCTGCCAGCGAGATGCCCGCCGTCCCCGGCAGATGCGGAGTGGTGGGCCCGCAGTCGATGAGGATGCAGCCGTCCAACAGTGCCGAACTCGGCGCTCGCGATCGCCCGTCGGCCCGTTCGGCCGTGCAGCTAGCGCAACTGCAGAACGGGTTCGGCCAGCCGTCGGCCGACCCGGTGCCCAGCAGGGTGATGCGCATCAGACGACCGACGGGGTCGACGGCTCGAACGTGACGGGTGCATCGAAGGCCGCCTTGCGCGACATCCGGCGCAGGGCCGTGAGGATGGGTCGGCCCGCGACCATGATGAGCACGACGGTGAGGATCGCTCGGGGGATGTCGTAGCCGAGCGATGTGACCAGGCAGAACCTGATCCACGCCAGCAGATTGTCGGCCATGGGTGCGCCTGCGGTGAAGGCCAGCTGCTCCGACAGGCCGGCCGTGAAGGGCCAGAACCACAGGTTCAGCAGGAAGCCGTAGGCGATGCAGGCGATCGCGCCGTAGCCGGACAGCATGAGCAGCTCACGCCGCCCCGTCGCGCGCGGCAGCAGGCCCGCTCCCAGTCCCACCCACGCCGCACCGAGCATCTGGAAGGGCAGCCATGGTCCGACGCCACCGGTGAGCAGTGCGGACGCGAACAGGGAGATCGACCCGAGGCAGAAGCCGAAGCCGGGGCCGAGGGCACGGCCACCGAGGATGAGGATGACCCAGATCGGCTCGAGGCCGGCCGTGCCGCCGCCGAGCGGTCGCAGCGCCGAGATGACGGCGGCGAGGACGCCGAGCATCGCAACGGACTTCGCGTCCATCCCACCGTCGTTGATCTGCGCCAGCACGACCAGCAGCAGCATCGGCACGACGACGGCGAACAGGAGCGGCGCATCCGATGCGTGCGCGACTGCGGCCGACTCGGGTGCCGCGAGCAGCGGCCAGATGAAGGCCACCAGCCCGACGACGGAGACGAGGGTGATCGC
>CAJAKT010000460.1 GCA_903940375.1 uncultured bacterium
GAGACCGCGTCTTCTCCCCAGTTGATGCTGCCGATATTGATATCCCAGAAGTCCACGAGCGGGTCAAGGATGGCAATCGCCTTGATGCCCTCGTCCCCAGATCGGATACCCCTATCCCCCAAGCCGTACGGAGCCTCGAGCGTGTCGATGGCGAATCGAAGACCCACCGCACACTCCGGGACTGCCGCGTGAATGTCCTCGACGAGCTCACGCATGAGCCGTATGCGGTTCTCGAACGCGCCACCGTACTGATCCGTGCGTCGGTTGTAGAACGGGTACAGGAAGAATGCCGGCAGCGAAGCGACACCTGCATAGATGCTGATGAGGTCAAACCCCGCGCGCTCCGCGCGCACCGCTGCCGCCACGAAGTCACGACGGAGCTGGGCAATCTCAGTAGAGGTCATCTCATGTGGGGTATTGGCAAATCGCAAGTCGTTCTGCACCTGGCTGACGCCGCGCGTAGAGGAACGGGACTCGCCGTTCTGCGCCAGTCCACCGCCATGCTTGAGTTCGATGCCAGCAAGCGCTCCGTGCGCATGGACCCGCTCAGTCATCAGGCTGAGGTTCTGGATGTCTCCCTCGTCCCAGATCCGAGCAGTCACGCCGCCAGGCATCTGATCGGCATCCGGCGTGATGACACAGGACTCCGTGAAAATCACGGCCCAACCACCATCCGCCTTCACCTCACGATGCGCTGCCTGCATTCCCGGCTTCTCAGAGCCCGCGCCATTGCACTGCGGTACCTGCCAGAAGCGGTTCTTGGCAATCTTCGGGCCGACGGTGACCGGTTCGAACAGGATGTCGTGTCGCGGATCGCGAGACATGGGATGGCCTTCCTCGGAGGTTTGATGGCTGACAGGTAGGCCAGGGAGCTAGCCGTCGATTTCAATCGCTAAGCGGCCACCCAAGACGGCATACGTGTCCGGCCGCCGATCACGAATGAGATGCGCCCCCGAATTCAGTTTGTAGGCGTCCTGGATTCCACCGGCGACGTCGATCTCCGCAATGGCCAGACCAGGATGGTCGTATCCCGTGGTCGCCACGATGCGTCCGCGCGGATCGATAATCTGCGAGATACCGAAGAAGTGACGACCACCGATGTCGCCCACGAGATTCGACGAGAGGAACCAACGGTTGTTCTCTACCGCGCGGGTACGCTCGAACAGGATGTAATGATCGACCCACACGTCGTTCTCGCCCGCGGTGGGGTCATAGAGCCACCAGGCTGTCGGCATGACCAGTACGTCAGCACCGCGCAGCGTCAGCTCACGCGCAGCCTCCGGCCACGCTTTGTCGAAGCAGATCATCATGCCGACATTCCCCAGCACGGTGTCGTAGACCGGCCAATCCGACCCGGGCCTCCAGAACACCTTCTCCTGGATGGCCAGATGGACCTTGTGGTAGGTACCGGTCACTCCCCCTTCGGGGGTAACGAGGACGGAGGCGTTGTACGCCACGCCTGGTCGGGATCCCTGCTCCGTCATGCCGAAGATGACGGACAGGTTCAACTCCCGCGAGAGAGCCTCGATCCGCTGCACCCGAGGGCCGCTCAACGACTCCGCCGATCCCGCGACGTCGTCGATCATCGCCTCCTCCTCCTCCGCCAAGTAGGCACGGGGGTAGCCCTGAAGGCTGCATTCGGGGAAGACGAGGAACTCGACTCCCTCCGCTGCTGCCTCGCGCATGTATGACTCATAGAGGGCGAGATTGCGCTCAGTGTCGTAGCTCCCGGGGAAGCTGCATACGGCGACGACTGACTTCATAGGGACCTCCAGGTCGTGATCGGTCGGTGACGAGAACAGATCAGTTATCTTCCGGCAGACGACTTACTTAGGACGGGAAACGCAGCAAGCGTTTGCGCCTTCCCAGCGTTCGTTCCGTGCCATGTGAACAAGCGGTGGTTCTCCTTGCCATCGGACCGCGAAGCGTCGCCAACTCGTGCCCTCGCTCTGCGTCCGATCGATCGATCGATCGATTTAGCACATCATGGGTGCGGGTTCGATGGCCGTCAAGCATCTTGGGAAGAAAACTTTCGCAACGGAGCTGCCCACCCCTTGACGGCCCGATCGGTCATCACTAATCTCCAATCATCGAACGAACGATCGATCGACTGTGGGCACGCTCCTCTCCCGCACACCCGCCACTCACGAGCGAGGCCTAACGTGACCGTCAACCCCTTCCGCACATCACCCGCCTACGAAGCCCATATCGCAGCCGGGGCGGCCTTCCACGTAAACAGTGACTGGCGCCGGGTTGACTACTTCGCCGACAATCAGACTCCCGAATTCGAAGCACTGCGCCCAGTCGGCTACGACGGGCCTGCCTGGTCGACAGCAGTGGTCGCGGAACACCACGCCGTCCGCACGACGGCCGGGCTCTTCGATTTCAGCACGTTCGGCAAGATCGAGGTTGCCGGGCCCGGTGCTTCCTCCCTGCTCGAGTGGGTGTGCTCAAACCGCGTCTCGCGTGGACCCGGCCGCATCACCTATACCCAGATGCTCAACGAGAGCGGCGGGGTGATCGGTGACTTCACGGTGTCGCAGTTGGGTCCAGAGCATTTCGTCGCCATCACCAACACGGGCGCTCTCGCACACGACCTCGAGTGGATATCGGCTCAGGCGCGGAATCCGTCCTCGCCCATCGACGGCCCTGTGGCAATCACGGACGTCACGAACGGATGGGCGTGTTTCGGCCTGTGGGGTCCCCTCGCCCGCGACATCCTGCAGCCGATGGTGGACACGTCACTAGCAACAGCGGACTTCCCCTACATGCAGTTCCGCGATGCCTCCATCGGTGGCGTCGCCGTCAGGCTCGCCCGAGTCACGTTCGTTGGAGAGCTCGGCTGGGAGATCTACGTTCCCACTGGCTACGGAAGGTGGCTGTGGCAGGAGCTCTCCGAGGCCGTTTCGGCCGCCGGCGGCCGACGCGGGGCGTTCATGTGCGTCGATTCGCTACGGGCCGAGAAGGGATACCTCTACCTCGGTGACGACCTCACAGCAGATAGGACGCCGTTCGAGAGCGGCCTGGCGAAGTTCGTGGATATGAAGAAGGACTTCATCGGGCGCTCCGCCCTCGAGGGCGCGACCGAGCCCGCCGAACTGCTCCAGTGCATCACCGTGCAGGAGCCGAATCTCGTCCTGCGCGGTGGCGAGCGTGTAACCGGTGCCGGTATCGACACGCAACTCACCAGCGGTGGCATCTCTTACACGCTCGGCGGAGCTATCGGCTTCGCCTATCTGCCAGCTGATCTGCCCAGCGGGTCTCGCCTATCGATCGAGGTAGACGGCAGGTCACTGGAAGCAACGGTCGCAACCCAGCCGCTGTACGACCCGACAGGTGCGCATTTCCGCGGGTAACACCCAACCGCATGGGCTCTCGGACCTGCGCCTAGCCAACCCCCCAGATGCGCGCTTCGAACGATGGAAGGCAGAACTTGAGCACCGTCAATGCACTCGAGCGCGGTCAGTTCCTGCTAACCATTGTGTGCGCGGATCGACCCGGCATTGTCTACGCCGTGTCGAGCTTCCTCGTTCAACGCGAATGCACCATCGTCCAGAGCCAGCAGTACGGTGACCCGGAAACGGGACTCTTCTTCATGAGGGTCCACTTTGAGGGAATCAGCGGACCCATGAACCTCGAGTCCCTGCGACAGGGCTTCACTTCCGTGGGTGATTCATTCTCGATGGAATGGCAGCTTCGTCGCGCACAGGATCCTGAGCGAATGCTGATCATGGTCTCGCGGTTCGGGCACTGCCTGAATGACCTGCTGTTCCGGCACAGCATTGGTGCACTCCCGGTCACCATTCCCGCAGTTGTCTCCAACCACCGTGACTTCGAGGGACTAGTCGAGTCGTACGGGATTCCCTTCATCCACCTTCCCGTAGCCCCAGACACAAAGGATGCGGCTGAAGCGAGCCTCCTAGAGATCGTGCGGCACGAGCAGGTCGACTTCGTCGTTCTCGCCCGCTACATGCAGGTGCTGTCTGATGCCGTGTGCAGGGAGTTACAGGGTCGCGTGATCAACATCCACCATTCCTTCCTCCCCAGTTTCAAGGGAGCCCGCCCGTACCAGCAGGCACACGGCCGAGGAGTGAAACTCATCGGCGCCACCGCGCACTATGTGACGGCAGATCTCGACGAGGGACCGATCATCGAGCAGGAGATCACCAGGGTGAACCACTCACTCGACGCCAAGGATCTGGAAGCTGCGGGACGCGACGTCGAGTGCCGAGCCCTCACCAAGGCCGTCACCTGGCATGCGGAGAGCCGCGTACTTCTCAACGGCGGTCGGACGGTCGTGTTCACCTAAGTCATTCGGGGTTCACGGCGCAGACAGCAGCACTCCCTTATCCGGCGCCCACGCCAGGTGGACGTGAGCACCACGCACCACACTGGCTGTTCCTTGGCAGGTGAAGATGACCGGGGAGAGGTGGCCGGCGACTTCCACAGCGACGGTGGACCGACCGCCGTAGAACTGCGTATCAAGGACTAGACCGGTGAGGCGCGACTCCGACTCGCTCACCAATCGGACATCCTCGGGACGCACGATCAGGACGGCAGCTTCACTGGTCTGCTCCCCCACCACCAAACCGGGCAGGTGTCCGATACCTGGGACATCGACCCCCTCCGGCACACGACGACCGTGGAACGCGTTGCTCGAACCAACGAAATCCGCCACGAATGCTGTGCTTGGCCGCGCATAAAGTTCCACGGGGCTCGCGATCTGTTCAACGCGACCATTGGACATCACGGCGATACGGTCAGCCATCGACATCGCCTCCTCCTGGTCATGGGTCACAACGACGAAGGTGATACCGACCTCATGCTGCAGTCGCTTGAGTTCGAGTTGCATCTCCGCGCGCACCTTGCGGTCGAGGGCGGAGAGTGGCTCGTCTAGGAGCAGGAGGCGTGGCCTCTTGACGATGGCGCGTGCCAGCGCCACCCGCTGGCGTTGTCCCCCAGACAGCTGGGCCGGCCGCCGACGGGCCTTGTCGCTGAGGCCAACGGTGCTGAGGACCTGTGCCACTCGGTCCCTGATTTCATCCTTCGGGCAGCCCTCCCGCTCCAGTCCGTAGGCGACATTCTTCTCGACAGACATGTGCGGAAACAGGGCGTAGGACTGGAACATCAAGTTGATGGGTCGATGGTTCGGCGGAATCGCCAAAAGGTCACGATCATCAATCATCACCGTTCCGGAGTCCGGGTGCTCGAATCCGGCAAGCACCCGCAACAGCGTCGTCTTGCCGCAGCCGGACGGACCCAGCAGGGCGAAGAACTCGTTCTCATGGATTTCCAGACTGACGGAATCCAGTGCGACCACGTCACCGAATGACCGGCGAACATCAGTGATGGTGAGGAGCGGGTTCATGTTCACGTCACGTCCGTGGTTCGGGTCATGCGCTGGGCAGCGATCACGACGGTGAATGAGACAAGCAGGAGGATCGCAGCGAGCGCATTGATCTCGGGCGTGACCCCGAAGCGCACCATGGAGTAGATGACGATCGGCAGAGTCGGCGTTGACGGACCGTCAGTGAAGAACGCAATGACGAACTCATCAAGTGACAGAGTGAAGACAAGCAGCGCACCTGCCACGATGGCTGGCAGCAGTGTCGGAACCGTGATGCGGAAGAACGTGGACCAAGCAGTTGCGCCAAGATCCTGACTGGCCTCCTCAAGGCTCGGGTCCACCTGCCCGATGCGAGCGGTAACGACGGCCGCGACGAACGCCAGTCCGAACACCACGTGCGCCAGCAGCACCGAATGCAGGCCAACCGTCATCCCGACGAAGCTGAACATGACGAGGAGCCCAATGGCGAGCGCCAGGTCGGGAACGATTGCGGGCGTTAGCGCATACGCCTGGAGCACCGCCGATCGTGTATAGCGCGCTAGGCCAATAGCGAGCAGCGTCCCTAGGATCGTCGCAAAGACCGTGGCCCCGACGGCGACGATCATCGTGTTGATGAATCCCTCACGGATGACGTCATCCTGAAAGAGCTTCTCGTACCACTTGAGGCTGAATCCCGTCCAGTTGAACGGCAATTTGCTGGCGTTGAAGGACATCACGACGACGACAGCAATGGGGATGTAGAGGAAGGCGTACGTCAGGAACAGCGGCACCCGCAGCCAACCGATGCTACGCACGCGAGTCACCGACGTTGATGCGTCGAGAGACGTATCCCTGGACAGCGAACAGTAGGACCAGGAACCCGACCATCATCAGCGCCAACACCGAGCCGAAGGGCCAGTCGCGTGCCTTCAGGAATTGGTCGCGGACCAGATTCCCGACCATCACCGTCTTTCCGCCCCCCAGAAGCTCAGGGACGATGAAGTTCCCCACACTCGGCACGAACACGAAGATCGCGCCGATCATCGCGGCGGGCAGAGTCAAGGGCAAAGTGACATCGATGAAGGCCCGGGCCCGGCCAGCGCCAAGGTTGCGCGCCGCTTCGAGGAGCGACCAGTCCAGCCTTTCCATGGATGCGTAGAGCGGCAGGATCATAAGAGGTAGGTAGGCGTAGAGCAGTCCCAGGATGACCGCCTCGCGCGTGTAGAGCAGGGCCAAAGGCTGGTCGATCACTCCGATGGAGAGCAGGCCTCTGTTCAGAATCCCCTCCGAGTTGAGGAGCAGGATCCAGGCGTAGGTCCGAATCAGGAAATTGCTCCAGAACGGGAGGACAACGAGAATGACCGCCACAGTGCGCCACTTAGGCGGCAACTTCGCGATCGCGTAGGCCACTGGGTACCCGATGATCAACGCCAACACTGTGGTTATCGAGGCGATCAGAAGTGTGTTTCCTAGGACGGAAACGTAGACCGGCTCCAGGGCACGAGTGAAACTGTCGAGCGAGAATGAGAGCCGAACGCCACCGTAGGGCGCCTTCTCCAGAAACGCATAGGACAGGATGAAACCCAGCGGGATTGCCATGAACAGGCTGATGTAGAGCAATCCCGGACCGAGGAAAATCGCACGTGACGTCCGAGTCCGGCGCTTGTTGCCGCCGGACCCGGACGCGCTTGTCAGCTGTGACGAAGGCACGGTCAACTGGCAGTGATCTCAGTTGCAATCTTCGTGTACTCAGCCGTCTTGTCGCCGAGGTCGAGGATTTGCTCCTGCTGAACAATCTCCGCCGGCGTCATCCCCATGGCTGGGAACTGCTCCGCCAACTTAGCTCCAACGAGGTCCATCGAAGCCTTGTTCGGGACCTTGGACAGTGCCGTGGTCGCCACCCAAGAGTGGTTCTCAGCATCCAGGATCGAATTCAGGAACGCGTGTGCGGCCTCTTTGTTCTTCGATGACTTCAGGACCACGACCGTGTCGGCCCAGATGTCACTGCCCTCCTTGGGGAGCACGAACTTGACATCGGGATTCTCCGCGATGGCGTAGCTGCACCAGCCATCCCACGCCACGGCCATGACCGACTCACCTGACACGAGCCGGTTGTAGAAGGTGGTGTCGTCATAGGTTAGGAGGTTGGCCTTGGCCGCAATGGTGAGCTCCTTCGCCTGGGCGAGCTCGTCAGGATCGACCGTGTTGTTTGAATAGCCAAGCTTCTTCAGCGCCGGCAGGAGCAGCCAGCGCTCGCTCCCCAGCATGGTGATCTTGCCCTTGGTGTCATCCGGCGGTGTCAGGATGGCATCCCAGCTATCGGGCACCTCCTTGACGAGGTCACTCCGGTAGCAGAGACCAGTGGTGCCCCAGGCGTACGGAATCGAGTAGACGTTGCCGACGTCGTAAGCGAGTTTGCTGGCCTCGGGATAGAGGTTCTTCAGATTCGGAATCGCCGACTGGTCGAGGTGCTCCAGGAGGCCGGCGCGATCAAGTGCCTGCGCATACTGCCCGGAGACAACTGCAATGTCGATGCCCGAGTCACCGCCAGCCGTCAGCTTGCCCATGATCTCTTCGTTACTGGCATGGGTCGCCATGGTCACAGGCGTTCCGAACTCCGATGTGAACGACGTCAGAAGGTCGGGGTTCGTGTAGTCGGCCCAGTTCGAGACCGTAAGCGACTGCTTGGACAGATCGGCTTTCGGATCGAGCGCAGCTGGGGATGCTGAGCTGGCCGTCGAACCACCTCCGCACGCCGTAAGCGCCAAGGCAGCTACCACCCCGATCGCTCCAGCCATGCTTCCCTTGCGTATCGCACCTACTCGCATGTCGTGCTCCCATCTGGCCGCGGCTGACCGTCCATCTGGGCGGAGACGCCTGACGATTGGATTGAAGAACCTGTCGGATTGACTGGTCGTGGTGCGGTATTTGTATTCTGTCGATCGATCGATAGAGAACGAATGCCGAACGATAACCTCGGGATGAGCGGCGCGTCAAGGACTTTTTCAAGGATGTCGGTACTGGCTGCACCTGACCTCACGGATCCCACCCTCGACAAGGGTTTACCCAGTCCACGCACGGCTGCCTACGCGGCTCACGAGCGCGGGTAGGGGCGGACCATCACCGCCAAGGACCGCGGCCTGATGGCCGAACGCGGTCCCCTGCGGGCCGTCACCCTCGCCGTCATCACCTGGTTCTCGATCTACGTCGTCGTCATCACCGTGTCCGTGATCCCCGAGTGCGGCATCGGCATGTGCCCC
>CAJAKT010000461.1 GCA_903940375.1 uncultured bacterium
AAACAGGAGGCACCCGTGGAGGGTCCCCAGATCTCAACCGCGCAGGCCGTCATCGACAACGGGTCGTTCGGCACGCGCACCATCAAGTTCGAGACCGGCCGGCTGGCACGCCAGGCTGCCGGTTCCGTCGCCGTGTACCTCGACGACGAGACCATGCTGCTCAGCGCCACGACCGCCGGGAAGTCCCCGAAGGACCAGTTCGACTTCTTCCCGCTGACGGTCGATGTCGAGGAGCGCATGTACGCCGTCGGGCGTATCCCCGGCTCCTTCTTCCGTCGCGAGGGCCGGCCGTCCGAGGACGCCATCCTCACCTGCCGCCTCATCGACCGCCCGCTGCGCCCGACGTTCGTCAAGGGCCTGCGCAACGAGGTCCAGGTCGTCATCACCGTCATGGCGCTCAACCCCGATGACCTCTACGACGTCGTCGCCATCAACGCCGCCTCGGCATCGACCCAGCTGTCGGGCCTGCCCTTCAGCGGTCCGATCGGTGGCGTCCGCGTCGCCCTCATCCGTGGCCAGTGGGTCGCCTTCCCGACGCACTCGCAGCTCGAGGAGGCCGTGTTCGACATGGTCGTCGCAGGCCGGGTCGCAGGTGACGACGTCGCCATCATGATGGTGGAGGCCGAGGCCACGACTCGCACGATCGAGCTCATCGCCGGCGGCGCCACCGCGCCGACGGAGGAGGTCGTCGCATCAGGTCTCGACGCGGCCAAGCCGTTCATCAAGGTGCTGTGCGATGCCCAGGCCGAGCTCGCCGCCGCTGCGGCGAAGCCCACCGTCGAGTTCCCGCTGTTCCCGGACTACCAGCCCGACGCGTACGACGCCGTCGAGCGCCTCACGGTGGCCGACATCACCGAGGCCATGACCATCGTCAGCAAGGCGGACCGCGAGGCCCGTCTCGACGACATCAAGAAGGTCGCCATTGCCGAGCTCGCCGCCTCGTTCGAGGGTCGCGAGAAGGAGCTCTCCGCTGCGGTGCGCTCCGTCACCAAGAAGGTCGTGCGCGAGCGCGTCCTTCGCGACCACGTCCGCATCGACGGTCGCGGGCTCACCGACATCCGCACGCTGTCGGCCGAGGTCGAGGTGCTCCCGCGGGTGCACGGTTCGGCGCTGTTCGAGCGCGGCGAGACGCAGATCCTCGGCGTCACGACGCTCAACATGCTGCGCATGGAGCAGCAGCTCGACACGCTGAACCCGGAGAGCCGCAAGCGCTACATGCACAACTACAACTTCCCGCCGTACTCCACCGGCGAGACCGGTCGCGTGGGCTCGCCCAAGCGCCGTGAGATCGGCCATGGTGCGCTCGCCGAGCGGGCGCTCCTGCCGGTGCTGCCTTCCAAGGAGGAGTTCCCGTACGCGATCCGTCAGGTGTCCGAGGCTCTCGGCTCCAACGGCTCGACGTCCATGGGCTCGGTGTGTGCATCGACGATGTCGCTTCTCAATGCTGGTGTGCCGCTGCGCGCGCCCGTCGCGGGTATCGCGATGGGCCTCATCTCGGGCGAGCTCGACGGCAAGACCGAGTACGTCGCCATCACCGACATCCTCGGCGCTGAGGACGCGTTCGGCGACATGGACTTCAAGGTCGCCGGCACGAAGGACTTCGTCACGGCTCTCCAGCTCGACACGAAGCTCGACGGCATCCCGGCATCCGTGCTGTCCGCTGCACTGCAGCAGGCATTCGATGCGCGTATCGCCATCCTCGATGTCATGAACGAGGCCATCGATGCGCCTGACGAGATGGCTGCGACGGCACCTCGCGTCATCGCCATCCAGATCCCGGTCGACAAGATCGGCGAGGTGATCGGGCCGAAGGGCAAGATCATCAACCAGATCCAGGAGGAGACCGGCG
>CAJAKT010000462.1 GCA_903940375.1 uncultured bacterium
CAGATGGAGGTGGCCGTCGGCTCCGACCTTTGCTGCCTCGCGGACCTCGATTGACTTGGGTGGTGTGCAGATCGACACGGGTGAGTACGGCCACACCTGGTTCGGATAGGCGGACTCGAGATCCGCAATGGAGCGCTGAAGACAACTCGAGAAGTCACGCAACTGCCGTCTCCCTTGCGCCGTGGGCATCGACATGGTCAGGGCTGGGGGAGAAGGTGCCACATAGTCGCCCGAAGGAACGTTTGAGCGCTTCGACGAGGGATGCGTCCCAGTCGGGCTGGTGCTCCGATCATCAGATGAGTCGTCGGTCGATGGGTCACTAGGGAAGACGTCGATCGCGTCATCGCTGGCGAGCAGCCCATCCAAATATGCCTCGTTCGAGTCGTCGAGACTCGGATCCCTTGCGTGGTGCTGAGCGTAGAAGTCAGCGATCTGAACACCCGCCGCCAACAGGATGTGCCCGTCGTTGATTCGGTTCCCGTGAAGGAAGGTCGCGATGTCTGTCAACGTTCCGTGGAAGTCGCCCATGAGGACGCTGTCCACCAGCACCGCGGATCCGTCCATGCTCAGCATCACCTCGCCGGGAACCAGAGCGCTCGCCCTGGTGAGTCCGTCGGGCGTGACGACCCGTGCGTCGGGCGTGACCATGAGCGACTGGCTGTCATTGCCATCCAGTGAATAGAGGATGGCAATCATGACCGCCCTCGTTGGCGGAGATGTCAGAGCGAAGTGGAGGGTTCGAGGAGTCCAGACGCCGTCAGCACCCAAGGCAAGAACCTGGTCCCCAACCGTGAAGGTGTTCACCGCCTTCGTCACGCCATTGCCGACTGCGATGGGGGTGCCAGCGACCTCCGCGGCCTGACTTGGTGGCATTCCGATACTGAGCGCAACCAGTACGCAAGCGGTGCATAGGGCAGTTCGGGTGATGGCTGTTCGCCTCATAACTCAATGCTACGCTCGCATGCGTAGTGAATCCTGTTGGTGGCCATGCTCCTGAACTCTTGTTCGGGAGCATGGCAACATCACGGGCGTACAACGCGGCAGCGGACGTTTCCCGGCGGCAAAGTGCTCTGGTCATCGAGGCACTCATAGCCCGGGCAACCGGGCGCTCGCGGACCCGGGCCCTCAGATCAGGAGTAGGTCAGCCGACGAAGTCGAACGTCGCGCGGTAGTCATCCGGACCAAGGGGCACGAAAGTCAGCACGCCCTGCGCACCGATATATGAGCCGGTGCCACCGAGGATGACGAACTTCTGCGACCTGGTCGGCCGCACGCCCTGATGGATCGAGATGAGGGCACTGGTCATGATGGCGCCCTTCGGCAGGTCGTACCACTGAGTCGACAGGCGGCTCTCGAGGGCACCTGGCATGTTCACGCGCACCGTCTCGGCCCGGTAGACGAACTCACCTATCGATGCACCGCCCTTGGTCCGACTCAGGGTGCCCGAGCCGGTCACGATGTCGCCGACGGTCACCCCGGTCGCCCCCTCGTCCAACTGCTCGCGAACGGTCTGCTGCAGGAACACCGTGACCTTGTCCGGGTGATCGGCGGCCGATGCCGAGGGAACCACGATGAGGGACGCGGCAGCAGTGGCAGCGGCGATGAGGGCGAG
>CAJAKT010000463.1 GCA_903940375.1 uncultured bacterium
CCTGCTCATCGAAGGCCGGCACTTCCGGCGGGACTGGTCCACTCCTATCGATATCGGCCGCAAGGCGGCGGCTGCCTCGCTCGCGGACGTGGCGGCGATGGGCGGCGTGGCGACGAGCCTGGTCGTCGGGCTCGGGGCGCCCGGTGACCTCCCTGCCGCCTGGGCGGTCAGCTGTGCCGCGGGTATCCGCGACGAGGCCGCCCTGGTGGGTGCTGTGCTCGTCGGAGGGGACGTGGTCGAGGCACCCCAGATCGTGATCAGTGTGACGGCCCTTGGCGACCTGCAAGGGCGGGCACCGGTGCTCCGGTCAGGAGCCCGGGCGGGCGACGTCCTGGCCATTGCCGGCCGTATCGGCTGGTCAGGGGCCGGACTCGCGCTGCTGTCCCGCGGCTTCAAGTCGCCGAAGGTGCTCGTCGACGCGCACCGGTTCCCGCAGCCGCCGTACGAGCAGGGGCCACTGGCCGCCATCGCCGGTGCGACGTCGATGATCGATATCAGCGACGGACTCGTTGCGGATGCCCGGCACGTTGCCGAGGCGTCGGGAGTGCACGTCGAGATCGACACGAGTGACTGGCAGATCCCCGGTCCGATGCAGGACGCGGCCGCGGCCTACAACGTCGATCCGCGCGAGTGGATGCTCACGGGCGGCGAGGACCACGCTCTGCTGGCCACCTTCGCGACGGTGGCCGCCGTGCCGGCCGGCTTCACCGTGATCGGTCGGATCGTGGCGGGGGAGGCCGGTGTCAGCGTCGACGGCGTCGAGCGCGAAGCGGTCGGCGGACACCGGCACTTCGGCTAGCAGGAAGAACGTGGGGCGGAAATGACGAAGCGCTGCCGCCATGCGGCAGCGCGTCGGATGGTGCGGGGTCAGGCGCGGGCGACCTTGCCACCCTTGAGGCAGGCAGCGCACACGTTCTGACGCTTGGGGGTGCGGCCGACGAGGGTGCGGACGCGCTGGATGTTCGGGTTCCAGCGCCGCTTCGTGCGGCGATGGGAATGCGAGATGCTGTGCCCGAAGCTTGGGCCCTTGCCGCAGACGTCGCAGTTGGCAGCCACGGTGCACTCCTTCAGTTCCACCCTGGAGGTGGATTGTCGATGGTCAGCGATGCGGCGTGATGCACCGCGAGGGACAAGGGTAGCCGAGCGCCGGTCCGTCTCCCAAATTGAGGGTACGGTCGGCCTATTGCCCCTGCGAAACGGACGGGGCCCGCATGGGGGACAGGAGGCCGTCGGTGCCCGCCATCGTGTCGTCGGCACTCGTGCGCGAATGGGTGCAACGCTCACTGAGCGGCCTCGGCGACGCCCGCGCGGAGATTGACGCCCTCAACGTGTTCCCGGTCCCCGATGGGGACACCGGCACCAACCTGTACCTGACGATGGAATCGGCCTGCGAGTCGGTCGATCGGTGCTGGGCCGAGCCTGGTGTCGACCCGAGCGTCGAAGTGACGGCCCGGGCGATGGCGCTGGGCGCGCTGATGGGCGCCCGCGGCAACTCCGGGGTGATCCTGTCCCAGATCCTGCGCGGCACGAGCGAGATCCTCGCCGCACTGCCCGATGGCCAGCCGCTGGACGGTGGCACGCTGCAGCACCTGCTCGGGCGGGCGGCGGATCTGGGCTACGAGGCGGTTGCGCGACCTGTCGAGGGGACGATCCTCACGGTGGCCCGTGCTGCCGCGGACGCGGCCGCCGAACTCGTGCAGGCGGGAACTGCCGATGCTGCCCTGGTCGTGGTGGCAGCAGCCGACGGTGCTCGCGAGGCGCTGGCCCTGACCCCGACGATGCTCGAGTCCCTGCGCCTGGCAGGTGTCGTCGATGCCGGCGGGCGGGGGCTGCTCATCGTGCTGGACGCCCTGGCCGAGGTCGTCTCCGGTGCGCCGCGCCCGTCCGAGTCGGTCAGCCCGGCCGAGCCAGCCAGTGGCCCGCACTCGCCCCTGCCCCGCCCGGTCGAGGCAGAGGCCACGCATCACTACGGCGGCCCGGCCTATGAGGTCATGTTCCTGCTCGAGGCCGATGAGGTGCCGGTGGGCGTCCTGCGCAGCGAGCTCGATGCCCTCGGCGACAGCCTCGTCGTCGTGGGCGGTGATCGACTCTGGAATGTCCATATCCATGTCGACGACGCCGGTGCCGCTGTCGAGGCCGCCATGCGGGCCGGTCATCCCTTCCGACTCCGCATCACGCACCTCGAGCCGGTTGTCTCCACTACGGGCAGAACCGACGCGCGGGCTGTCGTCGCGGTCACGCACGGCCCGGGGGTGGCCGAGCTGCTCGGCGGGCTCGGCGTGGGCATCGTGCCGGCTGCGGCCCGGGTGCGCCCGTCGACCCGTGAACTGCTCGATGCCATTCGCCTGACGCATGCGTCGGAGGTCGTCCTGCTCCCGAGTGACAAGGACACCCGGGGTGTTGCTGAGGCGGCGGCCGAGACGGCCCGTGGCGACGGGGTTCGGGTGTCGGTGATCCCGACCCGGTCAATCGTGCAGACCCTGGCGGCCGTAGCCGTCCATGATCCGACGGCGCGCTTCGATGACGACGTGGTCGCGATGACGCGGGCAGCCGGTGCCACGCGATACGCGGCCGTGACCGTCGCGAGCCGTGCAGCGCTGACCACCGTCGGACCCTGCGAGGTGGGCGACATCCTGGGGCTGGTCGACGGCGACATCGTCGTCGTCGGTTCCGACATCGCGGTGGTGGCGCGCGACATCCTGACGCGAATGCTCGCGATCGGCGGCGAGCTGGTGACGCTCGTCCTGGGCGCGGAGGCGGGCGCCGACCTGCGCGACGATCTGCCGGTCTGGCTCGCCGAGGCGCGCCCGCTCGCCGAGGTCGTCGCTTATGAGGGCGGGCAGCCGCTGTGGCCGATCATCATGGGCGTGGAATGAGCGCGTCGTCCGGCCGCACTGAGCGAGGGGAGGGGCCCCTCGTCGTGCCTGCCGACCTGATGCGGACCAGGCTGGCATCCGTTCTCGGCGGACGCACGGCCGATGCGATGCGCAAGGGACTGGGGCTCGAGACCGTCGAGGACCTGCTGCGGCACTATCCGCGGCGCTATGCCGAGCGAGGTGAGCTCACCGATCTGCGGACCCTCACTGAGGGGGAGCAGGTCACGGTGCTCGCCGAGGTTCGACAGGTCACGGTGCGGCCCATGCGCAATCGCCGGGGCACGATCCTGGAGGCCGTCGTCACGGACGGCCGGGACTCGATGTCGCTCACCTTCTTCAACCAGAAGTGGCGCGAAGGGCAGCTGCGCGTCGGCCGGAGCGGGCTCTTCGCCGGTCAGGTCTCGGTGTTCCGGGGGCAGCTTCAGCTGACGCATCCGGAGTTCGAGCTCCTGCCGGACGGCGTCGACGACGACCCGCTCGCCGTTCTCGCCTTCGCGGGTGCCCTCATCCCTATCTACCCCGCGTCGAAGGCCGTCACGTCATGGCAGGTGCACAAGGCCGTCGATGTCGTGCTGGACCAGCTCGCCGACCCGCCCGATCCCATCCCCGAGGATGTCCGCACCGGTCGCGACCTGCTCCCGCTGGCAGATGCCATCCGAGGGGTGCACCGGCCGACGACCCGCGAGGACGTGCGGAGTGCCGTCGATCGGCTCCGGTTCGAGGAGGCCTTCACCCTGCAGGTCCTGCTCGCCCAGCGCCGCGCGGAGGTGATGGCGCTCCCCGCCACCCGACGTGTCCCCGCCACGAGTCCGCTGCTGGAGGCATTCGATGCGCGGCTGCCCTTCACCCTGACCGAGGGCCAGCGTGATGTCGCCGGGGTCATCGAGGAGGACATGGGTCGCGACTACCCGATGCACCGCCTGCTCCAGGGCGACGTGGGCTCAGGCAAGACGGTGGTCGCCCTCCGCGCCATGCTGCGCGTGGTGGACGCGGGTGGCCAGGCCGCGCTCCTGGCTCCCACGGAGGTCCTTGCGGGTCAGCACTACCGCTCGATCACGGCCCTCCTGGGGCCACTGGCCGACGGCGGTCGTCTCGGATCGGACGACAATTCGACACGGGTCGCACTGCTTACGGGCTCGCAGCGCACGGCACAGCGCCGACGCGAACTCCTCGACATCGTCAGCGGCGATGCGGGCATCGTCGTCGGCACGCATGCGTTGATCCAGGAGAACGTCGACTTCCATGACCTGGCACTCGTCGTCGTCGACGAGCAGCATCGGTTCGGTGTCGAGCAGCGGGCCGCGCTGTCGGCGAAGTCACGCGATGGCTCCCGTCCGCATGTCCTCGTCATGACGGCGACCCCCATCCCGCGTACGGTGGCGATGACGGTCTTCGGCGATGTCGACGTCTCGACGCTGTCGGAGCTGCCGGCCGGCCGGGCGCCGATCGTCACGCATGTGGTGGTCGCCCGTGAGCAGCCGGCCCATGTCGCCCGGGTGTGGCAGCGGGTCCGCGAGGAGGTCGACGCCGGTCATCGCGTCTTCGTCGTGTGCCCGCGTATCGGTGGCGATGCGGCCGACGATGCCACGGATGGCCTGGTGTCTGACGATGCCGCCGAGCCCGTCAACCCGTCCGCCGCGGTGATTCCGCTGGCGCAGTCCCTCGCGGAAGGCGAGCTCGCCGGGCTGCGGGTCGGGGTGCTCCACGGTCGTCTGTCGGGTGACGAGAAGGACGATGTCATGCGACGGTTCTCGGACACGAGCATCGCCGACGGCATTGATGTCATGGTCGCGACGACCGTCATCGAGGTCGGGGTCGATGTCCCTCAGGCGACCACGATGGTGATCATGGACGCAGACCGCTTCGGCATCTCGCAGTTGCACCAGCTGCGCGGGCGCGTGGGCCGTGGCGGACTGCCGGGCCTGTGCCTGCTCGTCACCGATGCCGAGACGGGATCGCCGGCCCGCGAACGGCTGGATGCGGTGGCGTCGACCACGGATGGCTTCGCCCTGTCGGCACTTGACCTTGACCTGCGGCGCGAGGGAGACGTCCTGGGCAGTTCGCAGTCCGGTCGCCGCAGTTCACTTCGCCTGCTCGAGGTCTCCCGTCACGAGGACGTCATCATCGACGCCCGGGCCGCCGCGGTCGCCGTGATCGGGGCTGATCCTGATCTTGTCGCGCATCCGGTGCTCGCCGCGGCTGTGGCTGATCTGGTCCGTGACGAGCAGTCCGAGTTCCTGGAGAAGGCGTGAGGAACCCATGACCCGCATCATCGCGGGAACGGCCCGCGGCCGACGCCTGGCGGTACCGGCAGCCGGCACCCGTCCCACGTCGGATCGCGTGCGCGAGGCCCTGTTCTCCTCGCTGGACAGTGAGCTGCTGGGCCGGGATCTGACCTGGCCGTATGTGCGCGTGCTTGATCTGTATGCGGGCACGGGCGCCCTCGGGCTTGAAGCCCTCAGCCGCGGAGCGGTGGGGGCGACTCTCGTGGAGAAGTCCCGGTCGGCCGCCCGGACCCTGACGGCCAATGCTTCGACGGTCGGGTGCGCAGGTGCGCAGGTGCTGATTCGCGACGTCGGGCAGCTCGCCCAGCTTCCGCCGCCGGGGTCAGCGGCGAACCTGGTGTTCGCGGACCCCCCGTACGACCTGCCCGCGGCCACCCTGCGAGAACTCCTCGGTGACCTGTGCGCGGCAGGCTGGATCGCCGATGACGCGCTGGTGGTGGCTGAGCGTCCGGCACGCGACACCGATTCCCCGTACCCCGAGCACTGGCCCGAACCTCGTCGAAGGCCGTATGGAGACACGGTGCTTTGGTACGGTCGGGCCGTGTCGGCTGACGACACCGTCGACGCTAAGGAGCGGGACTGATGCGCACCGCCGTCTGCCCCGGATCCTTCGACCCCGTGACCAATGGTCACCTGGATGTCTTCGCGCGTGCGGCCGCGATGGCCGACGAGGTCATCGTGGGCGTCCTGATCAACCACACGAAGTCCGGCCTCTTCACCATCGACGAGCGCATCGAGATCCTCCGCGAGGTCGTGGCGCCCTACCCGAACATCCGCGTCGACTCCTTCCACGGGCTGCTGGTCGACTACTGCCGCGAGCAGGGCGTCACGGCGATCGTCAAGGGCCTGCGGGCCATCAGCGACTTCGACTACGAGCTCCAGATGGCGCAGATGAACTACCGGCTCGCGGGCGTCGAGACTGTCTTCATCACGACCAATCCGCTGTACAGCTTCCTGTCCTCCAGCCTGGTCAAGGAGGTAGCGAAGTTCGGCGGAGATGTACACGGATTGGTTCCCGACGCCGTGTTGATGCGTCTGCGCGAGAGACTCTCGGACACAATGGGGGCGTAGTTTCAGCCCACCGGTCGCCCA
>CAJAKT010000464.1 GCA_903940375.1 uncultured bacterium
CGCGCCCGTAGCTCAATGGATAGAGCAACAGGTTTCTACCCTGTCGGTTGGGGGTTCGAGTCCCTCCGGGCGTACTTACTTGTTCGGCTTTAGAGCACTATGGCTGGTGCGCGAAAGGAGAGGGAGGCGTTTCCGCGCAAACCCTCAACCAGCACCCGCGGTTGGAGGTTCCCAGCCGCGAACCCTGTTACTCCTGTGACGACTGTGACATGCAGACGGCTCTGTCAACGGGAGGCTGAGTCCGCGTGTCTCGAGCCCTGACGCCGGCCCCTCCTAGTGAGCTGATGTCAGAACTCGAACGGGTTCAGGTTGTCACCCTGGTTCGCCGGCTGCTGCCTAGCGGGCCGCGAAATCCGCAGTCGGTTTCTCATGATGGAGGAGGAAACCGCGGCTCCGAGTTCCGAGTGTGTCCATTCTCCGCGCGCAGCCTCGCGGAGTGTCCCCGGCAGGACTGCGTCTGACCGTAGCCATGTGGCCAGTGCGCCGCGCGCCGTCGCGTGACGAGCCCCGGCTGGCCACCGGCCTCGGGCGCCAGGGCGAGGTCGTCGAGGGTCACCTCGAAGTGCAAGCCGTCGTCCACGTGCGCTCCCTGACGGGCCGGCGATAGGGGCGTGACGGCCGGACCGTGAGGGCCCATCGTGGCACCGATCACCGCAGCCCGGACACCGAACCCGATGGGACCCGCCCGCCCGGGCGCCGACCTCAGGTCGGGGCGCCGAGTCTGGGTGCGGTGATGACCAGGCGCAGGCCACCGGCCGGGCTCTCCCCGAGCACGATGCTGCCTCCGTGCGTCTCGACGACCGACCGCACGATGCTCAGCCCGAGGCCGGTGCCGCCGGACTCAGTGGACCGCGAGTCATCGAGCCGCGTGAAGCGCTGCAGCATCTCCTCGCGCCGCGCCTCGGGGATGCCCGGTCCCGCATCGTCCACGACGAGGCGCACCAAGTCTCCCTCCGGCGCGCAGAACACCTGCACCGGCGTGCCGTCCGGGGTGTAGCGCGCGAGGTTCTGGGTGAGGTTCGTCAGCAGCTGCTGCCACGCCTCCTCGCTCCCATGCATGAGCGCCGGCTGGCAGGCGACCGTCACCGAGCGATTCGGATGCAGGGCCTGGAAGTCGCCGAAGACCGCGGTCACGGACTCCGACAGGTCGAAGACGACGACACTGTCCGGCCGGACCGCTGCGGACCTCTCCAGCGTGAGCAGTTGCGTGACGAGGGCGTCGAGCCGCCGGCTCTCCTCGTCCAATCGGACCAGGGCCCGCTGCTCCAGCTCGGAACGGGGCTCATCCGACTGCTGCAGCAGTTCGGTGTAGCCGCGGATGACCGTCAGGGGCGTGCGGATCTCATGCGACGCGTCCGACACGAAGGTGCGCAGCCGGTTCTCCGAGGCCCGCACGTCGGCGAGTGACGTCGTGAGCGAGGCGATCATGGCGTTGAGCGCGTCCGCAAGGTCGCCGAGCTCCGTGCCCGTTCGCGCCTCGGGCACGCGTCGGTCGATGTCGCCCTCGGCGATCGCCTGCGCCGCATCGACCATGTCATCGACCGGACGCAGGGCGCGGCGGATGAGCAGCCACGACAGCAGTGCACCGAGGACGGTGACGACGACGACCGCCACGACGATGAGCAGTCGCAGCCGGGCGAGGTCCTGCTGCACGCTGGTCAGGGGCGTCGCTGTCACGACCGTGTCCCCGCGACCGTTGCGTGCGGCAGCCAGCACCCGGTACGACGGCGATCCCTCGACGGTGATCGGCCCGCTGCGAGCAGCACTCAGATCCTCACTGCTGAGCATCGGGAAGGGCAGGGGATCCGAGCCGAACCCCGCGGCGCGCAGCACATCGGTGCTCCCGGCCGCGTCGACCACCGCCACGGCAACGGGGTTGTAGACGTCGGCGGGCACCGGTCGCGGCTTGTCGGTGAGGCCCTTGATGCGCACGTCCACGACGGCACTGGACAGCGCCCGATCGATGGTCGCGTACTGGATGCGCGCAGCCGACAGGTAGGCAATGACTCCCAGCGCCACCGTCGCCGCCATCACGATCAGCGTGGTCAGCACCGTCAGACGCAGGCGCAGGCTCATGACCGGACCCGATCCCCGACCAGCTCATACCCCACGCCGCGCACCGTCCGGATCGTGACGTGCGTGCCTAGCTTGCGACGCAGGTACGAGACGTAGGTCTCGACGACGGTCGTCTCCGCATCGCCATCGAGGCCCCAGATGCGCCGGAGCAGGAAGTCCTTGCTCAGCACCTCCCCCGGCGCCTCCATCAGCACCTGCAGCAGGCGGAACTCCGTGGCGGAGAGCTCGACATCCGCTCCGTCGCAGGTCACGCGGTGCGCCCGACCGTCGAGCGTGACGCCGTCGACCCGGATGCGCGACTGGACGGGATCCGGGTTCGTGCGGCGCAGGACAGCGGCGACCCGCAGGGCGAGCTCCTCGATGCCGAAGGGCTTGCGGACGAAGTCGTCCGCGCCCAGCTCGAAGCCGGTGCGGACATCATCGGCGCCCTGGCGGGCCGTCAGCACGATGACGGGCGTCGCGTCGCCGGCCTCGCGCATGCGCGAGAGCACGGTGAAGCCGTCCACCCGCGGCATGTTGATGTCAAGGATCACCAGGTCGACGGGATGCAGACGGAGGGCATCGAGCGCCTCAGCGCCGTCGCGCGCGCTGACCGGCTCGTGACCCGCGAGGCGCATCGCGTCGCAGATCAGGTCGTTGACGCCCCGCTCGTCATCCACCACGAGGACCGATGCCGGCATGGGTCCTCCCCGATCGCACGGGCGCGTGGCTGCCCGATCGTCACTGTACGACGGCGCGGCTGGCGGTCGCGCGTGCATCAGTTGTGAGGACCTTGTGAATACCGGTCAATCCGAGACCTCGACCGCTCTGCGCAGGCATCCGCGCGGTCCTGCCTCCGATACTCGAGGCAGGAACAGCGCAGCGAGGTGCGCATCGGACAGGAGAGGGGGCACGTGATGACCAGTGGACGCCGGCCGCACGCCGGAGGCCGCCTCTGCCGCGTGGCTGCCACCGCCCTCGCCTCCGTGGCCCTGCTCGCGTCCGGCGCGGGCACGGCGCAGGCCCAGGATTCCAAGCCGGTCCCCGGCCCGGGCACCTACACGATGCAGCAGACCCTGTCGGACCAGGCGCAGCTGAGCACCATCGCCTTCGATGCGCTCGGCTTCCTGACGGGGAGCCTCGGCTCCGACTCGTTCTTCCCGCCGGGCAAGGTCGCCGACTTCTGGGGATTCCAGTCGCTGCGCGACAACGACCCCAGCCAGATGGGGCACAACACCGACTTCCTGACGCGGGCGGCTCTCAACATGCTGGACGTCCTGACTCCCCAGCAGCGCGCGGCGCTGCGCACCCTTGCGACGGCGCAGGTGGACGAGATCAACCAGTACGCCTACGACCGCTTCGTCCTGATGACCGCCTTCCGGCGCCTCCTGTCCGGCGACCTGCCGCCGGGCACGACCGGGCTCAGCCAGGCGGCCGTCAAGGCCTACTCGGCCCGGCTGTACCGGCTGGACGGCACGATCAGCCTGGAGCGCGCCGCGGTAATGGGCCCGATGCTGGCGTCCCTGACCGCGGAGCAGCGGGCCGCCCTCGACGCGATGGTCGGCCGCGGCATGACCAGCTGGCCGACGGTCACCGAACCTGCGGACATGCGCGGCATGGACCACGACACGAAGGTCGCCGTGATGACCTACGCGGGTGACCTGTTCAGCTGGTACGCCGGCGACGTCGACGATGACGTCTACTTCTGCCCGGAGCGGCAGGGCACCTACTTCGGTTCCTTCTACCTGAAGGACGCGCCTGCGGTCGGCAACCCCGGCTACAGCATCGGCACCAACATCACCGGCGACATGGGCAAGGCCCTGCTGGCCGTCCTCACTCCCCGGCAGGCGGCGCTCATCACCGGCCTCGTGGACCGCCAACGGGCGACACTCCAGGACATCGTCTCGGTGCGACGCCAGGTGGCAACCCAGCTGCGCGCCTACCGCAATGGCTCGGCCGCGGATGCCACCGCGACGCAGGCCCTGATGAGCCGCTACGGCCGGGACGACGGACAGCTGGCCTACGAATACGCGACCGCCTTCGCCGCCGTCGATGCCACGCTCAACGCCAGCCAGCGGACCGCGCTGACTGCGTTGCGCACCCAGACGATCGGCTCGTTCACCCCGGCGGCCGCCTACCTCTACGCCAGCCCGATTCCCCTGCCCACCGTGCCCAGCACGAACTTCCTGTTCACCCGCACCCGCACGACCGCTTCCTGATTCCCTCCACCCCTCTATCCGAAGGAGCACGACATGACCAGCCGCCGAACCATCCTGACGACGATCGCCGCCGCCACCCTGGCGTTCGGGGCGATAGCCGTCGCCGCACCGTCCGCATCCGCGGCCCCGAGTGAGGACACGACGACGTGCACCGTCGAGCAGCGCACCGAGCTGCGGACGACGATCGCCGACCTGAAGTCGCGCATCGCCGAGCGACGGCTCACCGCGGAGGAGCGCGCCGCCAAGCAGGCCGAGCGCCGGGCCGCGATCGCCGACCTGAAGGCGCAGGCACGCGAGGCCGCCGGCGGGCAGACCCTGACGGATCAGCAGCGCGCCGACCTGAAGGCCAGGATCGCGACCCTCGTCGAGGCCGAGCGCCAGGCGCGCCTGGACCGCCGCACCACCATCGAGGACCTCAAGGCGCAGCTCGTGACGGCCAAGACCTCGCTGCAGGCCTGTCGCTCCTGACGCCGCGCCTGCCGTCCGCGCATCCCGAGCCCGCGCGGACGGCACTGGTGATGGCCACCCCGTTCTCGTTCGCATTCCAGCCGCGATGCAGCAGGGCAACCACGATCTGCGCACCCTGAGCGCGGGCCTCGGCGATGGCCGCCTTCACCAACGTGTCGTCGATGGTGACCGTGCGCCGGCCATCCACGAGATTGGTCGGCATGACACGGACCGCGAGGTCCGCGGTATCCACGCCGATGTATCCGATCTTGACGCGGCCGGCGTCCTTCACCA